>NZ_JBXEOV010000013.1:0-82261 GCF_056856695.1 Psychrobacillus sp. Z16_25
GTCATGTTTGTTTTGCGATATGTTTCAATCGCTGTATATCTTGACGTTTTGCATGTTCAGTTTTCAATGTTCATTTTTGTGATGTCGTTTTTTGCGACTTCTCTAGTCTATCATTTCATCTTGCGAGAGTCAAGAAGTTTTTTAAAAAATATTATTTGTTTCATAACATTTTTCGTTTCGTTCTTGACGACGTTTATTATCTTACAACATACAATTATTCATGTCAACAAAAAACGAGCATTTTTTTTGCTCGTTTTTTTCTCTATGCATGAAACTGCTTTACTTTATAGTAACGATGCATGATTTGATTACTTTTTGTTGGTTGTTCTACTATTAAAATGAGTCCTTTTTCTACAAGGAATTCAATAAAAACCTCTAAATCAACTGAGTAATTCTTTAATTCCTGATGTTCATGTATTTCTTGAATAGTCCAAAATTCCTTTTGTGATAAAACATCTACTATATGAGCAGCTCCATCTTTTGTTCGAGAATGGATTAAAAACTCGCTCGCTAAGAATAGAAGCTCCAATCTTTTCTCAATCGTTTCTTTACTACAAATTAACTCATCATAAAGTTTGTATATGGATGGATCTAGCTGCTTGACTTGTTTCCATACAACTACCTCTGGATGCATTCCTTTTTCAAAGACCGTCAATCTAGCTAAATGATGTAGTGAGTTAACAATATGGGAGGAAGCATCTAAATAATTTAGTTGTTCAAAAAATAGTTTCGCCTTCATATAACTTCTGCATAATTTAGAAAATTCTATTCCCATTCTAACTTTTCTTGCACTGTTAGGGAATTCGTCTAACTCCTTTTTTAAACCATCAATATATTCGTTGCGATCAAACACAACTCTTCCATTTATGATCCAATCTATTAGTTTAGGGTTTGAGCCAATGATTAGCCACTTTCTCAGTTGGCGCTCCGTCACTATATGTAATGCTGCTTTTTTGTTTTGAAAAGAGTAATGCTTTGTAAAAACAGGTCGGGAAGATTCTTTTGTAATAATTAATAATATAGAATCAAATGTATCTGTTATCGGACTAAACTCCTCTTTTTTCTCGATAACAAAAATCCCTAAAGTATTTGGATCACTAGCTCTTTCTTGGTAGATGGGTCTTAATAACGCTTCCATTGCGAAAGCCTCCTTTGCTTGCTATAGCTATATATTAACTTTCTACAAAAAAATAATGTATCCTCTCTCCAAACCAAAATATGTTATAGTGAATGTAGAAATAGGAGGATGAGAAATGAAACCCTATAAAAATAAAATAAATAGAATAAGATCCTTTGCTCTTGGATTAATATTCTTTGGCTTTATTATAATGTATGGCGCAATATTTTTCAGAGAGAGCGCTATCTTAGTTACAATCTTTATGACACTTGGCTTACTGTGTGTAATTGGTAGTACTGCAGTATATGGCTGGATCGGTCTTTTATCAACCAAAGCCGTACAAGTAATATGCCCTAACTGTAACAAGCCAACTAAAATACTTGGACGAGTAGATATGTGCATGCATTGCAACGAGCCCTTAACATTAGATCCTACGCTAGAAGGACAAGAGTTTGACCAAAGCTTAAATAAGAAGAGATAACAGCACTCCGCTTCTAGCGAAGTGCTTTTCTTATAATAGTATACTAAAAAAGCTGGGAGGATGTAATCTTGCTTATTGTATCTCTTATCGAGCGACTTGCAATAATAGCTACAATTGCCTTCTTATTAACACGGTTACCTTTTTTTCGAGATTTATTTGATTATCACAGACGAATGACGACGAAGAAGCGCATTTACCTGACAATAATTTTCGGATTATTCGGTATTCTTGGTACTTATACAGGAATAGTCATCAATCCGCTTGCAGATTCAGCTGGAAGATGGACAGGCGGTTTAGCACAAGAAGAGGCACTAGCGAACTCCAGAGTTTTAGGTATAGTCGTTGGCGGCCTTCTGGGAGGTTTCCGAATAGGCTTTGGAGCAGGCTTGATTGCTGGGATTCATCGGGTTTATTTAGGTGGTTTTACTGGTTTGGCTTGTGGCTTAGCAACTATTATTGCCGGTTTAATCGCTGGGCTAATTGGGAGTAAACTCCGTAAGAAAACGCTCTTCATATCCCCTTGGGTAGCTTTTCTAATTGGGGCAATGACGGAAGCGATGCAAATGGGAATCATCCTTCTAGTAGCAAAACCAACTTATCAAGCACTAGCTTTAGTTGAAGAAATTATGGTCCCAATGGTGCTCACAAATGCTATGGGCTCAGCCATTTTCATACTTATTATAAAAAGTGTATTAGATGAGGATAACCGGACAGAAGCGTATGGTGCCCATAAAGCTTTGGAAATCGCCGAATCATCCATTGAATTTTTACGTAGCGGCCTTTCTTTTCATTCGGCAAATAGAGTTTGCGAGCTGATTTATTCTAAAACTCCCTCCCTAGCCGTATCCATGACCAACAAGGATACAATACTTGCACACGTGGGCAATGAAAGTAACCATCACATTGCCGGGAGCCCTATTCAAACAGAAGCAACACGTCAGGTTATTCAAACTGGTAGCCTAAAAGTAATAGGACGAAGGGGAATTCTTTGTGACCAACCAGCCTGTACGCTCGGGGCTGCGATTATTGCTCCCTTAAAGATAAAAGAAGAAACCGTCGCCACCTTAAAAATATATGTCTCTAATGAAAGAATGCTTTCTCCCTCTTTAGTAGAACTTGTAAAAGGGTTAAGTAACATCTTTAGTCACCAACTAGAATTATCCGAGCTGGAGGAATTGAAGGAATTGGCCAAAGAGGCCGAAATAAAGGCATTACAGGCGCAAGTAAATCCACATTTTTTATTTAACGCAATGAACACGATTGTTTCTTTAATAAGAACTAACCCAAATAGAGCAAGAACCTTATTAGTTTCCCTAGCCCACTTTATTAGACAAAATACAGAAAACTCTTCCTCTGGAATGATTACACTACAAAAGGAGGTAGAACTAATCCAAACCTATTTATTAATAGAAGAAGCCAGATTCGGAGATCGTGTAAAAATTTCTTATAAAATCGAGGAAAGTGCTTTACATGTACTTATCCCTTCTATGGCAATCCTTACATTAGTACAGAACTCCTTTAAGCACGGCTTGCAAAAAAAGAAGGAAATCCTCATTGAAATCATCATAAAAGACGGTGGAGATTATATCGCTATATCAGTGACTGACAATGGGAATGGGATTGAAGCAACTAAAAAGAAAATACTCCTGCAGAACAAAGTGGAATCAACTAATGGTTCAGGTATCGGCTTATATAATTTACACCTCAGACTCAAAAAAATGGTACACCCCACTGCTGGCTTACAAATTGCTAGCGATGCAAATGGAACTTGTATCTCTTTCTTTATTCCGAAGAAAAGAATCAAGAAAAAGGAGAGGATAACCCAATGACTATCCAAGTAATCGTAGTAGATGATGAACGGTACAGCAGAGAGGAGTTAGTTTATCTTTTAAGTAAGTTTAAAGAAATAAAAATGGTAGGCGAGGCAGATTCTGCTGAAACAGCTTTATCCTTAGTAGCAAAGCTAGAACCGGATGTCGTATTTGTAGATATAGAAATGGTAGGAATGAACGGCTTAGAATTCGCCAACATTATGAAGAAATTTCAACGACCACCTTTAATTGTTTTTGCCACAGCCTTTCCCCATTATGCTGTAGAGGCTTTTCATGCCAATGCCATCGATTATCTATTGAAGCCATTCGATGAAATAAGAATAACAGAAACCGTAAATAGAATCATACAACAATTACAACCGAATAGACTTAAAAATCCTTTTAAGCTAGCTGTTCAAGAAGCAGACCGAATCTTGTATATTGATCCAGCTACGATTTTGTTCATCGCTAGAAGTCATAAAGAAACAATAATTCGTACAAACACCGGTGAGTTTACAAGTAAACATTCATTAAAGGAGCTAGAAGAAAAATTAAGTGGCTATCATTTTTATAGAACTCATAAGAGTTTTTTAGTAAATGTGCATCATATTTGTGAGGTCTCCTCCTGGAATCAAAGCATATATAACATTAAGGTCACAGGGATTCCAGACCAGATACCTCTTAGCAGAAATTATATAAAGGAGTTAAGAGAACTGCTTGAAATATAAATTCTAAATGGGTTTGAATTTCAATCGCTCAATTCTACCTCTTAAGCATCGAAATGAACATGTTAATAGTTTCTCGTACAATAAACTGATTATTTAAAATAGACTATAAAAAAAGAGGAGGCTAACAGAATGATAACCTTTATTGTGTCAATCGTACTTTTAATAGTAGCTTATTTCACTTATGGTAAATACGTGGAAAAAGTATTTGGAGTGAAAGAGGAACGTCAGACACCCGCATATACCATGTCTGACGGTGTAGATTATGTACCTATGTCCAAAAATAAAAACTCGCTTATCCAGCTACTAAATATAGCTGGAGTGGGCCCCATCTTCGGTCCTATTATGGGCGCTCTTTATGGACCGATTGCTTTTCTTTGGATTGTTTTAGGTGCAATTTTTGCCGGTGCAGTACATGATTATTTAACTGGTATGATTTCTTTAAGAAATAAGGGAGCCCATTTACCGGAGCTAGCAGGAAAGTTTTTAGGAAAAGCCTTTAAGCATGTAGTAAATGCATTTGCTCTTTTATTATTAGTTTTAGTAGGAACAGTGTTTGTTTCCTCTCCTGCAGCTCTGCTTGGAGATCTTACCTCAAGCTGGTTATCTGTTGGAGGCTGGGTAGTCATTATTTTCGCTTACTATATCTTAGCTACTGTACTTCCAGTTGATAAAATCATCGGTAGGCTCTATCCATTTTTCGGCGCTTTGCTTCTTATAAGTGCTGTCGGTATAGGAGTTTCGTTGTTTGTAAAGGGATATACAATACCTGAGTTAAGCTTTACAAATATGCATCCAGATAATTTGCCTATCTTCCCGTTATTATTCCTTACTATTTCTTGCGGGGCTTTATCTGGCTTTCACGCAACTCAATCTCCGATTATCTCACGCACTACGCAAAAAGAGGGTCAGGGGCGTTATATTTTTTACGGAATGATGATCGCTGAAGCAATTATCGCAATGATCTGGGCTGCTGCAGCAATGTCTATTTTTAATGGTCAAGATTTAAACGAACTACTGAATACTGTAGGAACTGCAGGAATTGTAAAAGAGGTATCTATGACCACATTAGGAGCGGTAGTTGGAACAATTGCTGTGTTAGGAGTTGTGGTACTCCCTATTACATCTGGAGACACCGCTTTCCGTAGTGCCCGTATGATAGTGGCAGATTATATTGGAATGGGCCAAAAGAAGATATCTAAACGCTTTTTGATTGCACTCCCAATGTTTGCTATATCTATCGCTTTAACACAAATTGATTTCACTATACTGTGGAGATACTTCTCTTGGGCAAATCAATCTACTGCAATGATTGCACTTTGGGTCTGTGCTATGTACCTGGCACTTCAAAGAAAGAACTTTTGGATTGCAGCAATACCAGCGACTTTTATAACGATGGCAACGTTCACCTATATATTTAACGCAAAAATAGGGTTTAATCTATCTATGCAAACCTCTTATATTTTGGGAGCCATCGTTACAGTCATTATTATAATAGGCTTCTTCTGGGGTCTCAAAAAGAAGCTTGATGCTGACCAAAAAGGCTTTACCCCTATAAAACTAGATGACGGACTTGGTACAAAAGCTTAATCTTCTCATGGACCCAGAAACAAATAGATGGCACTTACGATTTTACAATCGTAAGTGCCTCTTATTTTTCAAATACTTTTAGAAGACATTAGTCAAAGAGGACAAACTCCAGAGGGAAGGAGAAATTACGACAGTTTGTATCCCTGTCTAGGGCTTTGCAGGGTAGATACTCTCGTATAGCGTGTGATTACTCTCGGTGACGCTTGGTTTATTCTCGGATGGACTTCTTTTATTCTCGATTAGAGGGGCTTTACTCTCATTCAGCTTCAATACTCTCGGTTAAGGCGATTTTACTCTCGGATAGCGCCAATTTACTCTCGTTCAGCACTCCTGAAAACGGTGGAAGGCATTGGCGATTCCTAAACCGAAAATGGACCACCCTCCAACCTTGAGGATGGTCCGTTTCATTACAATCAAAAAAGAGGACCTACTGGAAAAGTAGCGTCCTCCTATTTAATAGTAGTTATTGAACTTCTGTCGCATGCTCTTGGCAGTCCGGACATTTTCCGTAAATCTCCATTCGGTGGGAGCTTACTTCAAAGCCAGTTATATGAGAAGCTAAGTGCTCTACTTCATCAAGTCCTGGGTAGTGAAAATCAACGATCTTTGCGCATGAATTACAAATCATATGATAATGATCATTCGTAATGAAATCAAATCTGCTCGAAGAATCTCCATAGGTTAACTCTTTGACTAAGCCAGCCTCTCTGAAAACACGCAAGTTATTATATACTGTCGCAACACTCATGCTAGGAAATTTACTTTCAAGTGCTTTATATATATCGTCCGCTGTCGGGTGAGACATGGATTGAATAATAAATTCCAAAATCGCATGGCGCTGAGGAGTTATACGTACACCGGTGGATTTCAGTGTATCCAAAGCATCTCTTAAATGTACTTCCGTCATCGCAATGCACCTCTCCATATATTATAGGATTATTATATTATAATAAGTATAAAGAAGAACCCTATCCATGTCAAATTTTAGACCATTTGCATAGTGAAAACCCTAATATCCTCTTATTATATCCACTTCATTTAGGAATTCTTTTTTATTATGTAACCAATGAGTTAAATTATTAGAAAAAATATCAAGAGCACGTACTAAGTATTGAGAAGAGTGACTCGAAACATGCGGGGAAACAATTACATTCTCCATCCTCCAAAATGGATGTCCATTTTTCAATGGTTCTTGTTCAAAAACATCTAATACTGCAAACGCTATGTATTGTTTCTCTAGTGCTTCTAAAAGCTCCTCTTCTTTTATAAGGTCACCTCTGCCAAAATTCATAAAGATAGAGGAGGGCTTCATTTTTTGAAGATGTTTACTGGTCAGCAATCCTCTCGTTTCCTCTGTACTTGGTAATACAGAAATAAGAATATCAGCAGCCGGTAAAGCTTGCTCTAGTTTTTCAAATGAGACCATAGATTCCATATATTCTGCCTTCTGTCCACTTCGGTTACATCCAATGGTTTTTACTCCGAAAGCCTGTAATAGCCTTCCGACTTCTCCACCAATAGCACCCGGTCCAAGTATGAGGGCTGTAGAGCCGTAAAGCTCTGAGGACGGTAGGCGTTTTACCCACTCTCCCCTCTTCTGATTTTCTCTCATCTTATGAAGCGACTTTTTTACAGAAAGAAGATGTCCGATAATCGATTCAGCCATTGGTATTTTATGAATCCCTCTAACGTTTGTTACTAGGATGCCCCTCTCCCCAATTTCCTTTAGTGGCATCTTCTCCATTCCTGCCGAGGCCACCATGATCCACTTTAACCTTTTAGCGGATGCTAGCAGTTCCTTCGAAAGATCTTCTCCATAGGTAACGAGAACTTCGGCAACAGAAAGCCTCTCTTCATTTATTCCCTTCTGAAAAGTAAAATGCACCTCCGGAAACTTTTGAACAAGCTGCTCTTGCAATCTTTCATTTGGCAATAAAGAAAATAACACCTCCACCCTATTCCCCACCTTCTTTTAATGATTTAATAGTAGACAACACTTCCTCCACATGGCCCTGCACCTTCACCTTTCTCCATTCCTTCACAATTGTTCCAGTAGGGTCAATTAAAAAGGTCGAACGCTCGATTCCCATATATTCCTTGCCAAAATTCTTTTTCAACTTCCATACTCCATAAGCTTCTGAAACCTCATGTGTATCGTCTATCAATAAAGAGAATGGAAGACCATGCTTTTCAATAAATTTCTGGTGTGCTCTTTCGTCATCAGCACTAACACCCAATATTACTGCATTCAGGTCGGAGAAATTAGTGTGATTTTCTCTAAAATCACATGCCTCTGTCGTACAACCTGGAGTCGAATCCTTTGGATAAAAATAAAGAACAACATACTTTTTCCCAGCAAAATCTTTTAGAGAAACTTGCTCTCCTTTTTCATTCTTCAACGTAAACAATGGTGCAGACATACCCTCTAATACCAATATAATCTCCTCCTCTTTTCTTCCTATGGTAACGAAGTTCCCTCATTTGTTCAATTTCTTTAGCCTTTTCTAACAATATTGTCTAAAATAAGAAAGAACGTATTTGCTGGTAGACATGAAAGCTGATACGTCATATACTTTACTACCTTGAACAATAATTATTGGAGGTTATACAGATGAATCACACCCAATCTGAACATATACAAGCAGAAGCACTTGAACATATTGTAGGAGGCGTAAACAGTCCTTCAAGATCCTACAAAGCAGTAGGAGGAGGAGCTCCAGTTGTAATGGAACGAGCAGAAGGAGCATATTTTTACGATGTAGATGGCAATAAGTACATAGATTATCTTGCCGCTTACGGACCAATTATTACTGGTCATGCCCACCCACATATTACAGAAGCAATAACGAAAGCAGCCCAAACAGGATTACTTTATGGAACACCTACAAAGCATGAGGTTGTTTTTGCTAAAATGCTAAAAGACGCTATTCCATCTATGGATAAAGTGCGTTTTGTAAATTCAGGTACAGAGGCAGTCATGACGACTATCCGTGTAGCTAGAGCATATACTGGCCGTACAAAAATCATGAAATTTGCTGGCTGCTATCATGGACATTCTGATTTAGTACTAGTTGCAGCTGGTTCTGGTCCTGCAACTTTAGGAACTCCTGACTCCGCAGGGGTGCCACAATCAATTGCTCAAGAAGTGATTACGATCCCTTTCAATGATCCAGCTGCATATCAAGAAGCAATGGAAAAATGGGGAGATGAAATTGCAGGGATTTTAGTGGAACCGATTGTCGGAAACTTTGGGATGGTAGAACCAAATGAGGGATTTTTACCACTTGTGCACAAACTTGCTAAAGAAAAAGGCGCTTTAGTGATTTATGATGAAGTTATTACTGCTTTCCGTTTTCACTATGGAGCAGCCTCCACTATGCTTGGTCAGACTCCTGACTTGACAGCACTCGGTAAAATCATTGGTGGAGGTCTTCCAATCGGTGCTTATGGCGGGAAAAAAGAAATAATGGAACAAGTTGCTCCATTGGGTCCTGCTTACCAAGCAGGTACAATGGCCGGAAATCCTGCTTCTATTCAAGCTGGTATTGCCTGCTTAGAGGTTTTACAGCAGCCTGGCATATATGAAGAACTAGATAGACTAGGTGCAATGCTAGAAGAAGGAATTTTGAAAGCCGCTAGGGAACATAACATAACTATTACGATCAATCGTATTAAAGGTGCACTTTCTGTATACTTTACCGATGTAAAGGTAGAGAACTATGAACAGGCTGAAGCAAGCGACGGTGAAATGTTCGCTAAATTCTTCAAGCTTATGCTTGCACAGGGCATTAACCTGGCTCCTTCCAAATATGAAGCTTGGTTCGTAACTACTGCACATACAGAAGAAGATATCAAAGAAACTATTGTTGCTGTAAATAAAGCTTTTGCACAATTAAATGAGAAAAGATAATGTTTTAAGAAAGGGTAGGATGCAATGAAATTAGGAGCACGTATATTTAAAACAGGAGTAGCGATTGTCTTTGCTTTATTAGTAGCGGAACTGCTCCAGCTTCCTAGCCCTGTATTCGCAGGCATTGCTGCTATCTTTGCTATACAGCCATCCATTTATCGCTCCTACTTAACAGTAATCGAGCAAGTACAATCCAATCTGATTGGTGCAGCTGTGGCAGTATTATTCGCTTTACTATTCGGTAATAACATCGTTGTAATAGGCTTTGCTGCTATTGTAGCAATCACTATTATGATAAGCTTCAAGCTGGAGAAAACAATCTCTTTAGCATTGGTAACCGTCATTGCGATTATGGAAATACAGGGAGAAGATTTCCTTACGTTTGCCTTAATACGATTTTTAACAATATTAGTAGGGGTGCTTTCTGCTTTTATTGTAAATATGGTTTTTATACCTCCCAAGTTTGAAACGAAGCTGTTTAATTCCATTCATTTTACACAGGATGAAATCATTCGCTGGATTCGTATCTGTGTTAGACATGCTTCTGACCACCAATCCACCAAGCAGGCAATAGCACAGATAGAAAACAGACTTAGTCGAATTGATCAAATTTATTCCTTCTTCAAAGAAGAAAGAGTTTACACCAAAAAATCACTTTATTCAAAGGGTAGAAAGACAGTCGTCTACAGAGAGCTTATTGCTATTTCCTATAGAAGTCTAGACGTTTTGAGCAGACTGCATCAGCATGAGCATGAAATAATGAGCCTACCTGAGCATTTCAGAATGATGATTAAAGAAAGGTTAGATGCATTATTAACCTACCATGAACAGTTGCATCTGAAGTTTTTAGGCAAGCTTAAAGCTGAGCATATAGATTGGAATAGAGAAAATGCCTTTTTACAAAGACAAGAAGTAATGAACATCTTCTTACAGCAAATAGCTGTGACGATTGAAGAGGAAGAAGAATTTTCCACCTACCATTTGCTTCATCTTCTATCCGCTATCCTTATGTATGAAGAGCAATTAGAGCATGTAGATCGACTCATCACTTCCTATCAAAATTTCCATAGCAACGAGCTTACCGTACAGGTAGAGGAATCACCCTTCTAACTGCAAAAAACATCATTTTTCTCTTTTGAGAAGAATGATGTTTTTTATTATACGAATTAGTTTTTCATTTTTGGATCTAAGGCATCCCTCAAACCATCTCCCATTAAATTAAACCCTAATACAGTCAGCATAATTGCTAGACCTGGGAATATTAAAGTCCAAGGGGCGTTTGTTATATAGTTCCTTGAATCAGCTAGCATCTTGCCCCATTCTGGTGCTGGTGCTTCTGCTCCTAATCCAAGAAAGCCTAAAGCCGCTGCCTCTATGATAGCTGTAGCAACCGCAAGTGTACCCGATACAATAACGGGAGCCATAGAGTTTGGCAGGATATGCGAAAATAATATACGAATGTTTTTCATTCCAGTTGCTCTGGCCGAGGTTATGTATTCCTCTTCCTTTATACTCAGTACTCGAGATCTAATTAAACGACCGAAGTTAGGAATATTAATAATTGCTATCGCTATTAATGCGTTCTGAAGAGACGGCCCTAAAATAGAAACGATAGCAATAGCCAATAGAATACTCGGAAAAGCTAGCATAATATCAAAAATACGTGAAATTATAACATCTACCCACTTACCATAATAACCGGCGATAATTCCTAAAATACTTCCCACAATAACAGAGCCAATTACCGAGAAGAAACCAACCCATAGAGATATTCTTGCCCCTAAAATTACCCTAGAGAATATATCCCTTCCAAAATCGTCTGTTCCAAACCAATGTGTACTAGAAGGAGGCTGCAGCCTTGATTTTAGAAGCTGATCATTCATTCCATACGGTGCTATCCACGGAGCAAAAATAGCAATTAGAATAAATGTAAATACAATGGTTGTTCCTACTAAAGCAATCTTATTCTTTCGAAAGCCTCTCCACGCCTCTCTCCATGGACCAGTTGTAGAATCGTCACTTGGAATAGAGTGAGCAGTCTGTATCGGAGCTGTTTCAGACATATCTATCCCTCCTTCTAGTCATATTTAATCCTTGGATCAATGATTCCATACAAGATATCAACCAATAAGTTAATCATGACAAATATAAACGCAACAACTAATATGCCAGATTGGATGACTGGATAGTCTCTAAATTGAATAGCATCATAGATATATCTTCCGATCCCCGGCCAGCTAAAAATAGTCTCTGTGAGTATCGCTCCTCCAAGCAGAAGCCCCATTTGTAAGCCGATAACCGTTAATACCGGAATCACAGCGTTTTTTAATGCATGCTTGTATACAACAAAAAACATTCTTTGCCCTTTTGCTCTCGCAGTACGAACATAATCTGCTCGCATTACCTCCAGCATGCTTGATCTTGTCATTCGAGCAATAATAGCCATCGGAATAGTTGCCAACGCAATACTTGGTAGTACTAAATGCTTCAACACAGTAACCAGCTGATCAAACCGGCCATTTAGGATCGTATCAATGATATATAAGCCCGTAATAGTAGAGATAGGGTCACGTGCATCCGATCTCCCCCCAGTTGGGAAAAGATGCAGTTCAATACCGAATATCCATTGCTCCATCAAACCAAGCCAGAAAATTGGAATAGAAACTCCGATTAAGGCAAAAATCATCGCTAAATAATCAAACCAGGAGTTCTGGAACCACGCAGAGATAATTCCAGCATTTACTCCTACGATAACCGCAATGATTATCGCAAATAAGGTCAGTTCAAAAGTTGCAGCTAGATACGGCCAAATCTCCGAAGCTACAGGTTGTGCGGTTCTAAGTGATTCTCCTAAATTCCCTTGAAATAACTGAATTAGATAGTCAAAGTATTGGACGTACCATGGTTGATCCAATCCTAGCTTTAACCTAAGAGCCTCTATTGCATCCTGTGAGGCTAGCTGTCCAAGAATCACCTGTGCCGGGTCTCCTGGAATTGCATGTATAATCATAAAGACAACAAAGGTCATCCCTAGCAAAACAGGTATCAACTGTAATAATCTTTTCCCTATAAAATGTAACAAAGTCAGTGTTCACCTCTTCCTCTTTCTCTTCGAAGCGTTCTGTCTATCTAGACAATAGAAAAACTGGAGAATAGTTCCCTTTTTTAGCTTTTAGACGTTTTAAAAAAGGAAGAAATCGTTAGACGATTTCCTCCTTCAATCATTACTGAAAATCAACATTCGCTAATTTGTCTGAACCAGTTGGATGAGGTAAGAAACCTGTTAAATCTGCTTTTCCTGCTAATAATGGTGTAGAGTGAGCAAGCGGCACCCAAGGAGCGTCCTCAAAAATAATTTCTTGTGCTTGTTTGTATAATTCAATACGCTTCTCTTCATCGATTTCAGACTGCGCTTCGATTAGAATATCGTGAAGTTGATCATTTTCATAATACGTATAGTTATTGCTTCCGATATTGTCTTGATCTAATAATACGTATAGGAAGTTATCAGCATCGCCATTATCACCAGTCCATCCAAGAAGGAATGCATCTGCTTCTCCATTTCTAGCTTTCTCTAAATATGTTGCCCATTCATAAGAAACGATTTTTGCTGTTACTCCAATGTCTTCTAAGTTTTTCTGTATAACTTCTGCAACTTTCTTTCCATCTGGCATATATGGTCTTGGAACAGGCATTGCCCATAGTTCCATCTCAAAACCATCTGGTAATCCTGCTTCCGCTAAAAGTTCTTTTGCTTTCTCTGGGTTGTATTCATACCCCTCGATTTCATCGTTATAACCACTAATGGAAGTCGGTATTGGGTTTTTCGCTACGTCTGCTCTCCCTTCAAAGAAAGCGTCCACAATGGATTGTTTATCAATTGCATAATTCATTGCCTGACGAACCTTTACGTTATCAAAAGGAGGACGAGTTGTTGTTAATCCTAGATATCCTACATTCATCGATGGTCTTTCATATAGCTGAAGTTTAGAATCTCCCTCTACTTTTGCTCCATCCTCCGGATTAATTCCATCCGCAAGGTCGATTTCGTTATTAATTAATGCATTTAAACGGGCAGCGTTATCCGGAATAGAACGGAATACAACTCTATCTAATTTCGGTAAACCATCAACCCAATAATCTTCAAATTTTTCAATTGTAATTGTTTCGTTACGCTTCCACTCAACAAATTTAAATGGTCCTGTACCTACTGGATTATCTCCAAATTTATCTCCATCAGCTTCAAATGCAGTTGGACTAGCAATGCCAAATGGACTCATTGCAATATTTTTCAAGAATGGAGCCTGTGGTCTTTTCAGCTTAAAGACTACCTTATACTCTTCTTCAGCAGTTACTGATTCAATCACATGCCCTTCGTCTCCAGCATATCCTCCAAACATAGAACCATAATAATAGAAGCTTTCTTCAGAGCCATTTGCCCAGCGCTCGAAGTTCTTTACTACAGCCTCTGCATTAAAGTCAGTCCCATCATGGAATTTAACGCCTTCCTCCAAAATAAAGGTGTACGTTAATCCATCCTCTGACGTAGACCAATCCTTTGCTAGACCCGGATGGATCGTAGTATCTTGGTCACCAAAGTTTAATAATGTCTCAAATAAGTTCTGTGTCACTTTAAAGGATTCTCCGTCTGTTACAATTGCAGGATCCAAAGATACTGAATCCCCACCTCGACCAAAGACTAAGACTTTGTTACCTTCGGATTCATCACCATCTGCTTGATCTCCATCATCTGCTCCACAAGCAGCTAAAATTGTCCCTAATACAAAAAACATTAATAAAAAAGACAGCAACTTTTTATTTCTCATATAGACCCCTCCACATTTTGATTATTATCAATGCTGCGTTCATTATATAAATGGCACGCAACAAATTGACCGGAATTCACTTCTTGCAATGCTGGTACTACCTTTGAACAGATATCCATTTTAAAGGGACATCTGGTATGAAATGTGCAGCCCGATGGTGGATTAGATGGACTAGGTATGTCTCCCTCTAAGATGATTTGTTCCCGCCTGAAATCTGGGTCTGGCACTGGAACAGCTGAAAGTAGCGCTTTTGTATACGGGTGTAAAGGCTCCGCATAAAGACTTTCACTTGGAGCAAGCTCTACTAATTTTCCTAGATACATTACTCCTACTCGGTCACTAATATGTCGAACAACACCAAGATCGTGAGCAATGAAAATATACGTAAGCTTCAATTCCTTTTGAAGGTCCTGCATGAGATTTAATACTTGAGCTTGAATAGAGACATCTAACGCAGAGACTGGCTCATCTGCAATAATGAGCTTCGGATTTGTCATCAATGCCTTTGCTATTCCAATTCTCTGCCTCTGCCCACCACTAAATTGGTGAGGATATCTTTTAGCGTGATATTTACTTAATCCTACTGTTTCTAGCAGATCGTATACCTTTTGTTTTCGTTCTTTTGGATTGCCGATATTATGAACAATTAATGGTTCCATTAATATTTTTTCTACTGTGTGACGTGGATTAAGAGATGCGTATGGATCCTGAAACACCATCTGTATCTCTCTTCTAAGCTTTCGCATAGCTGCCTCTGATAAAGCTGTTATTTCCACACCATCAAATACAACTCGACCATCTGAGGGTTCTAACAGTCTCATAAGCATTCTTCCTGTTGTTGACTTACCACAACCTGATTCCCCTACAATGCCCAGTGTTTCTCCTGCATGAACATGAAAGGAGATATCATCCACAGCTTTTACAAATCCAGCTTTTCTTCCTAGTAAGCCTTTTCTAATCGGAAAATACTTCTTTAAGCCTTCAACTTCTAACAACGGCTTTGTCAATGTCCATTACCTCCTTCTCGTCATATAAGAAACATCTTGTTTTATGCCCAGCAGATGTTTCATACAAAGGAGGATTTTCTTCCACACAGCGAGCAAACGCATACTCACATCTCGCAGCAAAGCGACAGCCTTGTTTAACAGTGCCTGGCTTCGGCACGTTTCCAGGGATAGAGTATAAACGTTGCTTCTTAAATCTCATGTCCGGAACAGATGCAATAAGCCCTTTTGTATAAGGATGCTGTGGATCCTTAAAGATTGTTTGAACCATTCCTTCTTCTACAATTTTTCCAGCATACATGACAACGACCCGCTCACATACTTCTGCAACCACTCCTAAATCATGAGTAATTAGAATCACAGCTGTGTTTAACCTTTCATTCAAGTCTTTCATTAGCTTTAAAATCTGTGCTTGAATGGTTACATCTAGAGCAGTTGTAGGCTCATCTGCTATTAATAGCTCTGGGTCACAAACAAGTGCCATTGCAATCATTACTCTTTGCCTCATCCCGCCAGATAGCTGATGTGGATACTCCTTCATCAATTCCTCTGCTCTTGGAAGTCCCACAAGCTTCAGCATTTCAATTGCCCTGCTACGTATTTGTTTTTTACTCCAATCTTTCTTATGTAACGCAATTGCCTCTTCTAATTGGTTACCAATGGTAAAAAGAGGATTTAAAGAGGTCATTGGCTCTTGGAAAATCATCGCTATTTCATTTCCCCTGATCTTCCTCATCTCTTTTTCAGAGAGGTTTGTTAGATCCTTCCCTTTGAATAGTATTTGTCCATTTGTTATTCTACCTGGAGGACTTGGAACTAAGCCCAAGATGGATAAAGAGGTGACACTTTTCCCACAGCCGGATTCTCCGACAATTCCAAGGATTTCTCCTTTCTTGACCTCAAAACTAATACGGTCAACTGAAGGGATAACTCCCTCATCTGTAAAAAAGGATGTCTGAAGCTCTTTAATCTCTAGAATCTTATTCTTGTCTGACATTTGGATGCTCCTTTTTTACTTTTTCTACAGAACTAGGCATGTTCATTTGCTAAAGCATGGTTTGCATATCTTCACTTGCTACAGCCCTCTTTTTATCAGGGTCGTACTTCTCATTCACAAAATCTAGCAAACCTAAAATTTGTCAATTTCTTTATTTTCAGTATTATTGTAATTTTACATAATCTATCAATAGTTTCAATAGTTTTAGAATAAACACAACTATTTACTTATTTTTCAAATTCATATCTAGGTAAAAAAAAGCATCCTATAAGAAGAATTTCGCCTTATAGGATGCTTAAATTATTATGTCTCTGTATCTAGTTGTTGTATTTGAAATAAATTAAAATATGCCCCTCGTTTACTCATTAGCTCTGCATGTGTACCTTCCTCTGAAACCTCTCCGTTTTCAATCACTATGATCTTATCAGCATGTGTGATAGTGGAAAGTCGATGGGCCACAATAATAGTTGTGCGATTTTCTGTTAAACGTGCCAACGAATCCTGAATTAAAGATTCGCTCTCTAAATCTAATGCTGAAGTCGCTTCATCTAGAACTAAAATAGCTGGATTTTTTAAAAATACTCTCGCAATTGCTACTCGTTGCTTTTGACCGCCAGACAGTTTAACTCCTCGTTCCCCAACCTTTGTATCGTATCCTTCTGGAAGCTCCATGATAAAATCATGAGCATTAGCAGCTTTTGCGGCGGCAATAATCTCTTCCTCCGTAGCATCTGGTCTTCCCATTAATATATTGGTTTTTACTGAATCACTGAATAAAATATTATCCTGTAATACAATACCTATCTGTTGTCTAAGAGACTCTATCGTCACATTTCTTACATCGTGACCATCTATTGTTACACTTCCAGAGGAAACATCGTAAAAACGAGGTATTAAGCTAATAATAGTAGACTTACCTCCACCGCTCATTCCGACAAAAGCAACTGTCTCTCCAGCATTCACTTGGAAGCTGACGTTCTTAAGGATTGTATGTCCTTCTTCCTCATATTTGAATTGAACATTCGAAAAGGTTATATTTCCTGCAGCTTTCCTTAAAGGATAAGCACCCGGCTTGTCCAAAATATCATACTCTTCATCCATTAGCTCAAATACTCTGTCCATAGACGCAATAGATTGTGTAAGCGTTGTAGAGGAGTTCACTAGCCTTCTAAGCGGACTGTAAAGTCTTTCTATATAAGCAATAAATGCCGCCATAGTTCCAATAGACAGATTTCCATTAATTACTTCGTAGCCGGCATATGCAATGACAAGAAGCGGTGCAATATCGGTTATCGTGTTTACCACTGCAAAGGCCTTGGCGTTCCAAATTGTTTGGTCAACAGCCTTATCTAAAAACTCCCCATTGGTCTCATTAAAGTTCTTTTGCTCATGCTTTTCTAACGTAAAGGTTTTAATGATACTCATTCCTTGCACCCGCTCATGCAAGTAACTCTGCACACCCGCAAGCGCTTGCGACCTCTTCCTCGTTAAGTCACGGAGTCTCCCAAAGAAATACTTCACGCTAAATGCGTAGAATGGAAATGCAATAAGCGTAACAATTGTCAGCTTTACGTTCATCGTAAGCATAATTCCGATAGCGATTAAGATTGTAGCAAGATCAAGCCATACATTCATTAATCCAATCATGACAAAGTTCTTCGTTTGCTCCACATCATTAATCACACGAGAGATAACTTCGCCTACACGATTATTTGAATAATATTTCATGCTTAGCTTTTGTAAATGTCCATATAACTTCTGACGTATGTCATATAAAATTTTATTACTTACTAATTGAGCTAAGTATTGTCGGTAGTATTCTACAGGTGGACGGACGATGAAGAATACAATGGCAGTCCCCCCCAGCCAATAAAATAGTTGCCTTATTTTTTCAGGGTCAGTAAGCGTTTCTTCACCAATGATGTCATCTAAAACAATCTTAATTAAATACGGAATAAAAAGTGGGATTGCAAACTTCACAATACCTATTATTATGGTTAGGAAAATCTGTAAATTATATGGCTTTACAAATCTCATATATCTCTTGATGGAACCCATTTTGAAACTTCCTTTCTAAAACGGAAAAACCTGTTGGGCATTCAACAGGTTTCCATTACTCGTTTAGCTGTTTATAAAAGTGATAACGACTTGTCCAAGCTTCAATAAAGTCAGGAGCGAACGGTCCTCTTCTTTGCTTGATCCAAGATATAAGTTTTTTAATATTCCCTTCTAAAATAGCATCCATTTCAGGTGGGTATTTCATTTCACTCTTATGTTGTTCGTATTCATCCTCGTCAAGAATCGTATAGGACATATCAGGGAAAACCTTCACGTCTAAATCATAGTCAATGTATTTTAATCGACCATTATTGTAGACAAAGGGTGAGCTAATATTAATGTAATAATATACCCCATCTTCTCGTAGCATACAAATAATATTAAACCAATGCTCTGCATGAAAATAACAAATGGAGGGCTCCCTTGTAACCCAAGTCCTACCATCCGCTTCAATTACAAGCGTTCGTTCATTTGCTCCTATCACAATATTTTTAGTACCCTTTAGAACCATCGTTTCTTGCCAGACACGGTGGATACGGCCATTATGTTTATAACTATGAATTTGAATAATTTCTCCTTCTGTTGGAATCGCCATGATTTAGCCACCTTTTCATCAAGCGCAATTTATATAATTTTTCCTATTTTCATATTATAACAATCCATAGGAAAAAACTGTAGTAAAAATAGGTTTGGTAAGTTAAATTTAAATTTAAAAGGTCCTTTTAATAAATATGTAGGAATCAGTTCAAAAGATATGTCAGGAAGTATTCCTCTATGTCAGAAATATTTTCTTTTAGGTAGGAGCGATATTTTGATTTAGAACAAAATCAGCGAAGGCAATATGCCCTCGCTGATTTTTGGTGTATCCATGTTCTTATTTTGAAGAATTGTTAAAAGAACCGCCTGCATACTTCCCGCTTGCTTGCTGTTTTTTCATTTCAGCTTGACGGTTTTGTTCTTTAACTTGTTGAATGTCAGTTTCAGATGCAAATTCTGGCTTTTTGTTCTGACGTTGACTGCTATTCTTTTTCATGGATTTCACCTCCGTACAAACATTATGATGTGCAGGTGAAGTGATATTATTCATTTGTTTTGATTTTTTCACGCAGTTCTTTGAATGATTTAAATCATTTTATTAGTGATTGGTTGTTGGACTTTCGAGCATGCTAGTAAGAGTAAATTCAAGTAAATTTCTTTTTATATTCATTAAAAATCTTTAATATTGGGACTGGCATTGGAAGTGCCTCAATTTCTTCCATAGTAAACCATTTGCAGCTACTTGGAAGCATCTTCTCTTGTATAAGAGAGCCTTCAAAGCTTTCCATTTCCCAAGTTAAATGAGAAAAGACATGCTTAAACGCATTGATTTCCTTGCCTTTTTTTATTTCCACTCCATATTCGTACTCCATTACTTCCTCTATAGTATGAGAGGTGGTAGGTAGCTCTACCATTGGGAATTGCCACATGTTCGAGAGTAGACCTTTACTTGGTCGTTGCTCCAATAAAATCTTCTCATCGTCTCGCTTAATAATCATTGACTTCATATAATGAAGCTTTGTCTTTTTGTTGCTTGTTTTAATAGGCAAGTCTCCCTGCTTACCTTCAAAATAAGCAGTACAATATTCTCTGACAGGACAAAGAAGACATTTTGGTTTAGTTGGGGTGCATATTACTGCTCCCAGTTCCATTAACCCTTGATTGAAGGAGGATGGATCTTCTTTATCAATGAGCTCCATAACTGCACGTTCAAAGGTTTTCTTTGTTTTAGGCTTTGCAATGTCCTCTTCTATAAGTAAAATCCTTGAAAGAACTCTCATGACATTTCCATCTACTGCATGTTCAGGAATCCCGTAGGCAATACTTAGAACAGCTCCTGCTGTGTATGGTCCAACACCTTTTAATTTAGATATTTCCTCACGACTTGTTGGAACTTGAGAATCATAAGCCTCTACTACCTCTCGTACACCAGCTTGTAAATTTCTTGCTCTGGAATAATAGCCTAATCCTTCCCATTGTTTTAGAAGTTCTTCCTCTTCTGCAGAAGCTAAGGCTTCTAAGGAAGGATATTTCTCAATAAACCTTTCATAATAAGGTATAACAGTTTCTACTTTTGTTTGTTGAAGCATTACCTCGGAGACCCAAATCTTATATGGATCTGTTGTCTTTCTCCAAGGAAGATCTCTTTTTTCTTCTAAATACCAGGTGACTAACGCATCTCTAACCTTTTGTTTATATATCTTTTCCACTTTTTGTATCCTTTCTAAAAAGATTATGGGAAATGAAAAACGGGTATGTAAATAATGATATTTACGTTTTATAATAATATTTGACTGTTTCCTAAAGGAGCTGATAAAGAGCATGGATACAGGTACGCATTTCGTTATGGGTATTGCACTTGGTGGGTTAGCTTTTGCCGATCCCGTAGTAGCTAATAGTACAATCACCACTACTGCAGTTATCGCCGGAACAATAATCGGCTCCCAAGCACCTGACATAGATACTGTATTAAAGCTTAGAAACAATGCCGTTTACATACGGCATCATCGTGGGATTACCCACTCTCTTCCTGCTGTACTTTTATGGCCACTGCTTATTTCTGGAGTTTTATGGCTCATTATGCCTTCTGCTGACTGGCTTCATATTTGGCTTTGGACATTTTTGGCCGTCTTTTTACATGTATTTGTTGATATATTTAATTCTTATGGAACCCAAGCGCTCAGACCATTCTCTCGAAAATGGGTGGCATTAGGTGTTATTAATACCTTTGATCCAATCATTTTTGGAATTCATATTATCGGGATTTTCATTTGGTTTTTCGGAGCAAATCCAGTAATTACCTTCCTTATTATGTATGGGGTAATAATTCTGTATTACATCCTCCGTTTTGCAGTACAAAAAGCAGTAAAAAATAGTGTGAAAAAAACGTTGCCAGATGTTGAAGAAATAATAATCGCTCCAACTATTCGTTTTTTGAGTTGGCGAATTGCAGCCACTTCTGCAACTCATCATTATGTTGGAAGAGCTTATGGCCGTTCCATTACGATCTATGACAAATTTGAAAAGGTCCCAATACCGAGCTCCCCTTTAGTGAGAGCAGCATTGGATGATCCCAATCTAAGTGCGTTCATTTCTTTTTCCCCGATTTTTAGATGGGAAATTAACAAGTTTGACAATATACATGAAGTACGATTAATCGATTTGCGGTATAGGAGTAATGATTACTATCCCTTTGTGGCTGTTGCCCATTTAGATGAGGATTTAGAGATAGTCAATTCCTATACAGGTTGGATATTCAGCGAGGATAAGCTACGAAAAAAATTAGATTTTATATCCAATTAATAGCGCTAGTACCACTGAAGCTAGACATATAAAACACCATAAACGCTTGGTTTATGGCATTATCGAAGGAGAAGCACTTATGATGATTAAATCATAAGTGCTTCTTTAGTTGTTGGTGTTACTGGGTTCTCCGCTGTGTCGGATGCTTTCCGTGAGGTCAATAGGACGTTGGTCAGAAACCGGTTAGGGATAGAAGAAGTGAGTCGCTCGTGGCGGACGCTTTCCGCGGGGGCGTGGTAAGCCAGCACCCAACGCTAACGCGCATGGTTGTGCTGTCTTACCTACCACCCTGCTCCCGCAGGAGTCGCCGCCAGTCGCTTCCGGTTGGAAATAGAGTGTATGAAGAATATGTCAAATATATATTCCATTCTCCAATCTTTTCAATAAGACGATAGCACCCAACATTAACGAGGGGCTAGCTTACCTATCCCTAATACACCAGAAGTCTTTTTCCTAAAGAATACCTCATCAAAATTCTCACTTTCTTCTTAACCCCTCAGCTATCCCTATCGCTTGTTACGTTGCTTATTCATTTGCATCTAGTAGATGCTTATACTTTTCATTTGTGTTTGCAAATTCGTGTAGCTGTCCTCCGTAGCCATCGATCCATTTTCGAATGACCATTTCTGTAACTGCAGCTCCCTTATACTCATATCCCGCTCTTGCATAGGAGGATTCAAAGTCAGACCAGAGCAATTCAATCCAAGCAAGTGCCTTTTCATAAGAAAGCTTGTCATTTTTTTCTAGTAGTAATTGAGTTAGTTCTTCGATTTTTTCTTGCATGCTACTTCCCTTCCTCTACTGGTTCTAATAAAGATATTGGTAATGCTTCCTCATATTTTTCTCCACCCAATCGATATCCCCAAGCGAATCTTCCTTTTAAATATTCTACGTAGAAAAATACTCCTGGATCTCCGATTATTCTATACAGTTTTCCCTTTTTAATGGAAAGAGGATCGGTCAAATAAGATTGCGCTAATGTTACTTTTCTTTCATATACAGCGAATTCATTAACAATTCCCAGCTGCTCAGCTTTTCGTGCTTTTTCCTTCAGTCTTGCTATTTCTTCTCTGAGCTCCTGCTCTGTCATCTCACTATATTTCTTATCCCTCATGTTGTTCCAGCTCCTTCTTTTCTATAAAAGCCTCTATATGCTCAATTGGGAAGCCCTTCTGATAAAGAGCTTGCTTTACTTTATTATGTAAATCAAAGCCGCTAAGCTTATTACTATATTTTCTCCAAATCTTTTCACCTTGAGCTTCTATTAACGTTTCCCATTCATCTTGCTCCTTTTCTAAAGGGAGAGATTCCATTGCTGAGGATATGATGGAAAAGCTGAAGCCCTTTCTTAAGAGAAGGTCTTGTGCTTTTTGTTTTATTTGCAAAGGAGTCTTTGTATGATTTTGTTTGATTAATTTTTCAACTAATCCTGTTGCTATCTTAACCTGCTCCTCTTCTGAATAAGCCGATAAAACCTCGTCCTGAAGTTGCTGTTCAATACCTTTTTTCTTCAACTCCACTCTTATAGCCCTCGGTCCCTTTTTGGCATTTTTCTTTTGAGTTGCTACAAGTGCCTTTGAAAAGCTTTCATCGTTTAGAAAACCATGCTCGTAAAGCTTTCGTATTGCTTCAATCACAACAGCTTCACCAAATTCGCTTGCTAATAGCTTATCTTTCACCTCTTGCTCGCTTCTCATACGATAGCTTAAGAACTGAATGGCCTTATTGTAAGCCTTTCTTACCTCGTCATCAAAAACCATTTCATCTATCGTAAAGGCTTCTAAAACTTTCCCTTTTGTTAGCTGGTATTTAACGAGTACCGCTTCGTCTACACTAAAAGCATATTTTTCATCTAAATAGAGATTATATCGCTCATTATTATTTTTTTGTCTTGCTATCTTTGTAATAACGGGCATACTCACTCTCTCCAATCTATTCTAGTACTTCATTATACCTTACAACTAACTTTTCGATAAAGTATCCTGTTTTTCGACAGGGAGATAGGGTATTAGAAAATGTTAGAATAAGAAGAAAGAGTAAGGAGGCAAAGAAATGAAAATTGCTATTACTGGTGGGACCGGCTTAGTTGGGAGAGCATTAACAAAGCTTTTAATAAAAAAAGGACATCAGGTAATCATACTTACTCGATCCCCTAAACAGGATGAAAAATCTATTACCTATGTAGAATGGTTAACAGCTCAGGCTTGCCCAGAAGAAAGGCTTGAAGGAGTAGATGCGATTGTTAATCTTGCAGGAGAATCCATTAACAATGGTAGATGGACAGAAGGACAAAAAAAGAAGATATACGACAGTAGAATTTTAGCAACCGAGGAGGTTTTGCGTATTATTCGTGCTTTAGAGAACAAGCCAAGTAACTTAATAAACGCTAGCGCTATTGGTATTTATCCTGCTTCCTTGGATACCAACTATACGGAAAAGGAGTCTAATCTAGGGAAAGACTTTTTAGCAAAGACAGTAGCTGATTGGGAGAAAAAAGCAGAAGAAGCTAGCCAGCTAGGAGTAAAAGTAGCATATGCAAGATTCGGGATTATATTAGATAAATCAGAAGGAGCATTACCGTTAATGGCACTTCCCTATAAGCTGTTTGTTGGAGGAAAAATCGGTAGCGGGCAAAATTGGATGTCTTGGATACACATTCAGGATGTAGCAAAATCGATTTTGTTTGCTATTGAGCAAAATTTGGGAGGTCCGTTTAATGTTGTTTCCCCGAATCCTATCCGAATGAATGATTTTGGTAAGATATTAGCGTCCGTACTAGGAAGGCCTCACTATTTTCCTGTACCAGCCTTTGCATTAAAGATTGCTTTGGGAGAAAAAAGTCAGTTAGTAATAGAAGGCCAGCATGTGACGCCACAGGTACTGCTGCAAAATAATTTCTCTTTTCAGTTTCCAGACCTCGAAAGTGCTTTAAAAGACATATATGAATAATTACCTTCCAAGAGTGCAACCTACTAAAAAAGTGTTGCACCTTTTTTAGTGAAAGTAAATTGGAGGGAAGCAAATCGTGAAATCTCATATAGTTGGAATAATAATGGCTGCACTCATATTTGGAGTAGGCTTGTCCTACCAGCCGTTACCTGCCGAAGCAAAGGAAATTCATTGGGGCTTTAAAAAGGCCCGAAACGAAATACCACCCGAAGCTGGTGCAGAGCTAGATGCATTACTTGAAAAATATGATGCTTTCTATAAAGGTCCAGCTGATCAAAAAATCATCTACCTTACCTTTGATAACGGCTATGAAAACGGTTATACCGAAAGTATTTTAGACACTTTAAAGAAAGAAAACATTAGTGCCACTTTTTTCTTGACCGGGCACTACTTAGAAAGTGCGACTGATTTAGTACAACGTATGATTAAGGATGGACACCAAATCGGAAACCATTCATACGGTCACCCGAATTTAGCTAAACTTTCGAAGTCGGAAATCAAACAAGAGCTAAAAAAGTTTGATAACCGTTTAAAAGAGCTTACTTCTTTGGAGCGTACTACAGTTACAAGGCCTCCAGAGGGAACTTTTAATGAAGAGGTTTTGGAAGCAGCACTAGAAGCTGGCTACCAGCATTTCTTCTGGTCTGTTGCATTTATTGATTGGCATCGTGACCAAAAGAAAGGTGGTCAGTATGCTTATAATGAACTAATTACACAGATTCACCCTGGAGCGATCATTTTAATGCATACCGTATCTCCAGATAATGCAGAGGGACTTCCAGCATTCATCACAGAAGCTCGAAAAAGAGGATATACCTTTGGAAAGCTTGATGATTTAAACCTGGCGAAAACTAATCTCCCTAGCTATACCCTACCTTAATAACAACATGGAGAAGCACTGGATCATCTAGGCTTCTCCATTTTATATTTATTTCTTCTACTTCAGTTTCCATTTCTTGATCTCTCTTTTTATTATTTCCCAAATCAAATATATCCTTTATAGATGCTAGCAAATGAAATCTTTTCCCTTGCCAGTGTGTGTATAATATAGGTATACTGTTTTATTGGCTAAAAAGGACGTGAATACATGAAGGAACAAACGATGATACAAGTCGGACAAGAATTCCCTCTCACAATAAAGAGATTAGGTATCAACGGGGAAGGAGTCGGCTTCTTTAAGCGAAATGTTGTGTTTGTAAAAGGAGCTCTGCCTGGAGAGGTAGTCATTGCAGAGGTTACAAAGGCTACTCCCAAATATGCAGAGGCGAAGATAAAAAAAATTAGACAAGCCTCTTCCGATCGAGTAACTCCCCCTTGCCCTGTATATGATGCTTGTGGCGGCTGTCAGCTCCAGCATATGACGTATGAAAGAGAGTTAGTGGAAAAAAGAGATATTGTGATTCAGGCTTTAGAGCGGTATGTGAAGGACCTGGTTCCATCCATCGAAGTCAAAGAGACGATTGGGATGGAAAATCCTTGGCTTTATCGTAATAAGAGCCAGTTTCAAACAAAGAGACTGGGTAGAGATGTAGTTGCTGGTCTGTATGCAGAGGGTACTAATAAGTTAATTGATATTAATGAATGTATGGTACAGCATCCTGCAACTACAAAGATTACAAACGAAATAAAAGCATATCTACAACAGCTTAATATTCCTATATATGATGATAAAAATCCAAATGGTATTGTTCGCACAATCGTAGTACGAACTGGAATGAAAACAGGACAAATACAAGTAACATTAGTGACAACTCAAAAAAAGATGCCTCATAAAGAAGAGCTTGTCCAAATGATTCGTAAAATAGATGCCAATATAGTATCTATCAATCAAAACATCAATAAAGAAAAAACCTCTCTAATATTTGGAGATGCTACGTTTAATCTATATGGAAAAGAAACAATCCATGAAAAACTTGGTGAGTTGGCATTTGATTTATCTGCCCGTGCATTCTTCCAGCTTAATCCAGCACAGACAGAGCACCTATATAACGAGATTGAAAAAGCAGCCAATCTGACAGGAAAAGAAACTGTCGTAGATGCTTATTGTGGTGTTGGAACTATTGGTTTATGGCTTGCCAAAAATGCAAAGGAAGTACGGGGAATGGATATCATCGAGGAATCCATATCGGATGCAAAGAAAAATGCAAAGCGTAATGGCTACACGAATACCCTGTATGTCCACGGACCAGCAAAAAAATGGCTGAAAAAGTGGAAAAATGAAGGCTTTATACCCGATGTATTAACAGTAGACCCACCACGTACAGGGCTAGATCAGGACTTTATTCAAACAGTTTTAGAAATTAAACCAAAACGTTTTGTCTATACATCTTGCAATCCTTCCACACTTGCAAAGGATTTGAAGGACTTATCAAAAGCCTATACTATCGAATATATCCAACCAGTAGATATGTTTCCTCAAACAGCTCACATCGAAGCCGTTTGTTTATTAAAGCTGAGAGAGGATAAGACTGTAAAGAGGAGAGGAAGAAATGGAGAATAACGATATTCTAAGACGTGTAAGATACGCTCTTGATTTAAAAAATCCTGAAATGGTAGAAATCTTTAAGCTTGGTGGCGTAGAAATCTCAAAGGCTGATGTAATTGAGATGCTGAAAAAAGTAGACGAGGAAGAAGAACAGGATACGTTGAAATGTAATAACAAAATGATGGAGTCGTTTTTAAACGGTCTAATCGTTTACAAAAGAGGACAACAAGACAATAATCAGGCTCCTCCCGTTCCTTCTAACGAACCTATCAATAATATGCTTTTAAAAAAGATGAAAATTGCTTTATCTCTAACTAGTGAAGATATGATGGAAATATTTGAAGAGGCCCGTATTAATATCACGAAAAGTGAGCTAGGGGCTATCCTTCGAAAAGAAGGACATCGAAATTTTAAAGAATGTGGAGATAAATTTGCCAGAAACTTTTTAAAAGGGTTAGCTATTAAATACCGCGGGTAACAGTGTCTAAGCAATGTTCTCAGACCTATCGAAATAGACTAGAATTCTCACCATACGAATAAAATCCTAAATTTAATATCAAAAAATGCACTTACAATTGAATAGAAAATTGTAAGTGTTTTTCTTTTTATTTTCGAAACACCCAAATCCTCATTTTAACCTAAAAAATACACTACCTAACTCCCTCCTTTTTATAATTGTGTAAAATTACCAACTAGAACACCCTGCCTTATTTAAATGCAACTTTCTGTATATTTATTATTTCATTTCAAAACAAAATATTTTAAAGTAAAGAATACTTTTACATGTTCATTTACCAAACAGGAATCATTATGCATTATTTTGATTTTAGTGATAATTATTTATTTTTTTATTTAAATAAAACGGTATAATTTTCTTGCTTTCCGAATATTTATATAGCATGATTGGAGTAATCTCTGAGTTGTCAGACGACTAACAAATTTATCACAAAAGGGAGAAATGAAAAATGATTTATGCAAATCCTAATACAGATGGCGCTATTGTTAATTTCAAAGAACGTTATGATAACTTTATCGGCGGCGAATGGGTTGCTCCAGTAAACGGGGAATACTTTGACGTTAAATCTCCAGTTACAGGACAAGTTTTCACGAAAGCAGCTCGTTCTACAGAAGCTGATATCGAGTTAGCTTTAGATGCAGCACACGCTGCAAAAGATGCTTGGGCAAAAACAACTGTTGCTTACCGTGCAATCATCCTTAACAAAATTGCTGACCGTATGGAAGCAAACCTAGAAAAAATCGCTGTAGCTGAAACTTGGGACAACGGTAAAGCAGTTCGTGAAACATTAAATGCTGATATTCCTTTAGCAATTGATCACTTCCGTTATTTCGCTGGAGCTATTCGTGCACAAGAAGGTGGAATCAGCCAAATCGATAACGATACAGTAGCTTACCACTTCCATGAGCCAATCGGAGTTGTAGGACAAATTATCCCTTGGAACTTCCCATTACTTATGGCAGTTTGGAAAATCGCTCCTGCTTTAGCTGCAGGTAACACAATCGTATTAAAACCAGCTGAGCAGACTCCTGCTTCTCTTATGGTATTAATCGAGCTAATCCAAGATTTGTTACCAAAAGGTGTACTAAACGTTGTTAACGGATTCGGTGTAGAAGTAGGTAAACCACTTGCTACTAATCCACGTATCAACAAAGTAGCTTTCACTGGATCAACTGGCGTTGGTCGTCTTATCATGCAATATGCAACAGAAAACATTATTCCTGTAACTTTAGAGTTAGGTGGAAAATCTCCTAACATCTTCTTCGAGGATATTATGGATGCAGATGATGAGTACTTCGATAAAGCAATTGAAGGTTTAGTATTATTTGCACTAAACTCTGGTGAAATTTGTACATGTCCTTCTCGTGCACTTGTTCAAGAATCTATCTATGAAAAATTCATGGAGCGTGCATTAGAGCGCATTAAAGCGATTAAAATTGGTAACCCACTTGATACAGAAGTAATGATGGGTGCTCAAGCTTCTAGCCAACAATTAGAAAAAATTCTTTCTTACATCGAAATCGGTAAAGAAGAAGGCGCTGAATTATTAATCGGTGGTACTCAAAACAAACTTGATGGTGACCAAGAAGGCGGTTACTATGTTGCTCCTACAGTATTCAAAGGAAACAACAAAATGCGTATCTTCCAAGAAGAAATCTTTGGACCAGTACTTTCATTAACTACTTTCAAAGACTTCGACGAAGCAATGGAAATTGCTAACGACTCAGAATTTGGTCTAGGCGCTGGTGTTTGGACTCGTAACATCGATACTGCATACCGTGCAGGTCGCGCTATCCAAGCTGGACGTGTTTGGACAAACACTTACCACCAATACCCTGCTCACGCTGCATTCGGTGGATTCAAACAATCAGGTATCGGTCGTGAAAACCACTTAATGATGCTTGAACACTATCAACAAACGAAATGTTTACTAGTTGGTTATAACAAATCAGCTATGGGATTCTTCTAATATAGAAAGAGATGAACAGATGATGGTCAAACGTGTAATTGCAACAGATGCAGCACTTGCACTTATAGAAGAGCTTGAAGCCAAGCATGGAGCAATCATGTTTGTACAATCTGCTGGATGCTGTGACGGTTCTGCTCCTATGTGCTATAAGCAAGGTGATTTCTATATTGGAAGCCGTGATTTACTTATCGGTACTATTGGGAACGTCCCTTATTACATGCATAAAACCAATTTTGGTTATTACGAGCATACCCAGATTATTCTGGATGTCGTAAAAGGCATGGGAGCCTCTTTCTCCCTCGAGAGCACAGGCGAGTATGCATTTCATATTCGATCACGTGTTTATACGGAAGAAGAAAGACAACAATTAGAATCTATACAATAAGAAGAGCAAACAAATTGAATTGCTTAAAAACTTAAGATTAAATACCTATTTATCAGGCTACAGACTTCTCAATTTCCTTTGAGTTGTTTGTAGCCTGTTTTTTTGTTAATAGACATAATACTTTGAAAGATTAATCGAATCATTTATATAAATGGAAATTTATCATATTTATTCCTTTTCACATACAGACGCTGATTAATTACTTGCGAAGCTCCCCTCCTTCGAATTAGTTATCCCTTTAATAAAAACCTTGTTTATTAACATTATGTCGTGGTACCTGTAAAAAAAAGAGTTAGAAAGGAGTATTAGATGTTTACATTAGATTGGACAAATATTGGGAAAATAGCTCTGTTAGGATTAATGGGGTATGTTGTATTAATTTTGCTATTAAGAATTGCCGGCAAAAGATCGCTTTCCCAGTTAAATGCATTCGACCTCGTTGTCACCGTCTCCATTGGATCGATATTAGCAACGATTATGCTTGATCAAAAAGTCTCCATTTTTGATGGAATCACTGCATTAGCTACGCTGTTACTTCTTCAGTGGATATTTACTATGACAACTAAAAAGTCTAAGAAATTCGATGACGTTGTTACAGCTGATCCAACCCTCCTCTATTACAACGGTTCTTTTTGCAAAAATGCGCTTAAAAAAGAGAGGATTCAAGAAGAAGAAATTATCCAATCTGTTAGAATAAATGGCGATCTTTCGATGGAGCAAGTCAAAGCCGTAGTTATAGAGCCAAATGGGGAAATCTCCATTCTTCCAGAAGAAGAAACAGAGAAAATTGATACCCTACAAAATTTGGAGAACAATTAGTGAGTTTAGCGTTTTTTTTAGGACTAGCAGGGTAAGTACTAATAGAGCTTATTTAATCTAAAGGAGGGTGTTATTTTGAAAGCAGTTACTTTTCAAGGTGCAAAAGATGTTCAAGTAAAGAATGTTCCAGATGCAAAGATTGAAAAAGCTGATGATATTGTCGTACGTATTACGACTACGGCCATCTGTGGATCCGACCTTCATATTTATCGAGGTGCCGTACCTACTCGTAAAGGATTTGTCATTGGACACGAGCCAATGGGAATCGTTGAGGAAGTCGGTCCTAATGTGACAAAAGTTAAAAAAGGCGATCGTGTCGTTATCCCCTTTAATATCTCTTGTGGAGAATGCTATTACTGCAAAAATGAAATGGAGAGCCAATGTGATAACTCCAATGAAAATCCTGCACTAGATTCTGGAGCATACTTTGGCTATACCGAAAGATACGGGGACTTCCCTGGTGGCCAAGCAGAATATCTTCGCGTTCCATACGGAAACTATTTGCCATTCAAAATACCTGAATCCTGTGAACTAGAGGATGAATCACTTTTATTTCTTTCTGACGTCCTCCCAACTGCATACTGGAGCGTTGAGCATGCAGGAGTTAAAAAAGGAGATACCGTAATTGTAATGGGATCTGGCCCAATTGGTCTGATGACTCAACAATTTGCATGGATGAAAGGTGCAAAGCGTGTTATAGCGGTCGATCATCTATCATATCGCTTGGAACATGCAGTTAAAAATAATAAAGTAGAAGCATTTAATATTGACGAGCATGACGATATTGGAAAATACTTAAGAGAAGTTACCAACGGCGGTGCTGATGTAGTCATTGATTGCGTCGGCATGGACGGTAAAATGTCTGCTATGGAGAGATTAGGGCAAAAGCTTAAATTGCAGGGTGGTACGCTTAGCGCTTTAGAAGCTTCTAAAGATGCCGTAAGAAAATTTGGTACCATTATGTTAACAGGAGTTTATGGCTCCAATTATAATATGTTCCCACTTGGAAACATATTTGAAAGAAACTTAACCATTAAATCTGGGCAAGCACCTGTGGTACATTACATGCCAATGCTATACGATATGATTGTAAAAGGCGATATCGACCCAACCCAAATTATCACCCACCGTGTGCCACTAGATCAAGCTAGCGAAGCTTATCGCATTTTCCATGATCATGAGGAAGAAAGTATTAAATTTGTTCTAAAGCCTTAAAATAATTGAGGGTTGTCCCATAAGTAAAAAACTTACGGGACAACCCCTTCCTTCTTTGACAGATATCTGTTATGTAGCATTGCTCCTGCGGTGGTCGCATCAAAATGCCACCATCCTCGTCGCAAAGGGCCCGTCTCAAAATGACTTTTCAGACAGTTTTTTTGCTCCTGCGGTGGTCGCGTCAAAATGCCACCATCGTCGCAAAGGGTCCGTCTCAAAATGACTTTTCAGACGGCCCCTTTTGTACGTTATGATGAAGTAAAACACGAATAAAGGAATGATGATTATGTTCGAAGGAAAAGTATGCATTATCACTGGTGGAGCAAATGGTATTGGAAGATGTTTGGTAGAGGAGTTTTCTCGGTTAGGAGCCTCTATTGCCTTTATTGATAAGGATAAAGATGCGGGAGACAAACTACTGTCATCTCTACAGGGGGATCATCTATTTATAGCTGGTGATATAGCCAACCAGACAGAGATAGAAGATTTTATTTCAAGCACCATACAAAAATATGGACGGGTTGACTGTCTCATTAATAATGCTTGCTTTAGTAATAAAGGAATATTAAGTGATTGTAGCTATGAAGATTTTAATGAAATCCTCCGTGTCGGGGTAACCGCTCCCTATTATCTTACAAAGCTTCTACTCCCCCACTTTACCAAGAATGCTTCAATTATAAATATCTCTTCTACAAGAGCATCTATGAGTGAACCGGATACAGAAAGCTACACAGCTGCTAAGGGAGGGATAAGCGCTTTAACACATGCACTAGCGATTAGTTTAACAGGGAAGGTTCGGGTGAATGCAATTAACCCTGGTTGGATAGAAACAGGAGAATATCATTTTGATGCAGAAGCCTATAAGCCATCAGAAGAAGATATCCAGCAGCATCCCTCTAATAGAATCGGCACACCACAAGATATTGCAAGGGCAGCGATATTTTTATGTGACCCTGCCAATGATTTTATTAATGGGGAAGAAATTACGATTGATGGTGGAATGTCTAAACAGATGATTTATCATAATAGCTTCGGCTGGAAATATAATAAGAACTAAAAAAGGGCTGTCTTTATGACATAGCCCTTTCCCTCTTATTGGAGAAAAAAATGATTAGACTAAATAATCCAAGTAAAACAGCCACTAATAACAAAAAGCTGATTCCTGCAAAGATTTGGATGAACATCCCTCCGAAAATAGGCCCTGTTAGACTACCAAGACTAAATGCAATGCCGCACATTAGGTTACCTGTTGGGAGAAGGTTTTTCGGAGTAAGGTCTGCCATATAAGAAATACCCAAGGAGAACATGGAACCGACAAACATCCCGGCAAATAAAAATATAATTCCTAATACAATAGCTGAATGCTCATATAAACTAGCGAAAGTAAATAAGCAAGCACCCACACCCAATGCTACGATTAAGATTTTTCTTCTACCTAAGCGGTCACTCAGTATTCCAAGTGGTAATTGAGAGATCACTCCACCAATAGAGAAAGCAGCTAGGATAAACGAAAGATCGGACACCTCTAAGCTATTTCGAAGAGCATAAACAGGATAGATAGCATTTAGTGAGGACTCTAGAAAGCCATAGCTAAATGGTGGAATAAATGCTACCCAAGCAACGGCGAACGCAGCCCCAAAACGTTTCCACGTACCATTTTCAGAGGTACTAACCCCTATTTCAGGCTTTTCATTTTCAATAAAAAATACAAATATCCATGCCAGTAAACAAAGCAAGCTAGATACGATGAAAGGTACTGCTTCATGAATTTTAACTAGTTGAACAAACAGAGGTCCAACTGCAAAGCCTACTCCAAACGCCAATCCATATATGGCTATGTTTCTCCCTAGACGATGCTGTGGAGAAAAGCTAGTGATCCAGGTTTGCGTAGAAAAATGAAGCGCATGATCTCCTATTCCAATCAGCAATCGTAAAACAAACCAAAATACAACCGATTTCCATAAAGGAAATAATAACAGGGAGATTATTACCATTAATCCACCAACGATAATCATCGGTTTATATCCATATTTCTGTAATGGTTTTTCAATAAATGGGGATATTAATAATGTACCTATGTATAAACCTGTGGCACTAAGTCCATTAAGCGTGGAGTTTACCCCATCCATCTCAAAAATAACAGATATTAAGGGAAGCAGCATTCCTTGTGAGAACCCTGAGATAGAGACGATTAGGACCAAAATAAGAAAACGTTTCTTTTCTGTGCTTGTAAAATGCATAAACTGTACCTCGTAGATGTGTGATGAGACTATTTTAACAAACTAACACGATAAAATATACCTTTCCAAACACGGTGAAAAAAGACAAAACAAAAGGCCCAGCAATATCTAAATAGATAAGACTGAGCCTTTAATGATAACTATTCTCCTTGAAATTCTTCATAATTGCATTTACGGCACTGTTGCCGGTGAAATGTCTGAACCCCTCCTTCACTAGATTGAATTGGTTTCGACTATTCACTACGGCCTCCTTCCTATGTAAAGGTTATATCTACAATAACACGTAAACTGATTATTGTAAATATTATAAATAAATAAAATAAAGAAATAACTCTTTTTTCCTATCTTTTCTTGAAGCTTTCCTATATTCTTATCATATAAAAGCGAGGTGTTATTCTTTGGGCAAACAAATTTCAAATCCAGAACAGCAAGTATCCTATTTAAAGGACAGGCTGCAAATGTTCTTGGAGGTTCTTGATTCCATTGAGCCAGAAACGACTAATTTAGAGGATATTGATCGCCTTATTCAAATGATGGACGACCTAGAACTTAAAATGGAACAATTTAAAAACTCCAATAAATAAAATAAGCCTAATATGCTTGTTTTGAAATGAATGTAGATAAAATACCTCAAATGACTGGGGCAGATTGAATGAGAGTACTTGCGATTCTATAGATGATTAGAATCGTAAGTACTTTTTTATTTTGAAGCATTATGGTTCTCCGCTGCGTCGGAAGCCAACAGGATGTTGGTCAGGAAAACGTTGTCACAGGATGTGACGTTCTTAGTTTTCCCTCCCTTAGGTAAGCCAGCACCCAACGCTAACGCGCGTGGTTGTGCTGTCTTACCTACCACCTTGCTCCCACAGGAGTCGCCGACGCTGCTACGAACCAATCGGGTTTCCTACTAAAATTAAAATGTTCTATAAATTTAAATACCATTCACCTAATCAAGAAAGGAATGGGATTGTTGGACCTATTCCTTCTATCTAGATTTTTTCGCCATTGGGTTCTTCGTTGCGCCGGACGCTTTCCGTAGCCCAACAGGAGATCAGGAAAACATTGTTTGTTTCCTCTTTCAACTGCTTAGCACTCTTTTTTTCAGATGAAGAACATAGTATACTGAAAGATGGCTTGTTACTACATATTAAAAAGGGGCGTTTCCATATGCAATTAGAGCAATTAGAAAGAAACGGTACATATCTTGAGCAGTTGGAGAGAAGCATATATCAGTTAATTACTGAAACTTCTACAAATTTACCAAAGGATGTTCGACGAGCAATTCAAAAGGCTAAGGCTTCAGAAAATGCAGGAACACGCGCTGCTATGAGCCTTGATACTATTACAAATAACATTCAAATGGCAGATGAAAATATATCTCCTATTTGTCAGGACACTGGACTTCCAACGTTCAAGATAAAAACTCCTGTCGGTGTTAACCAATTAGAAATAAAAGCCGCTATTAAGAAAGCGATAGCTGAGGCTACAAAAGATGCGAAACTTCGACCAAACTCCGTAGATTCATTAACAGGAAAAAATAGTGGAGATAATCTAGGAGATGGTGTCCCTGTTATCAAGTTTGAACAATGGGAAAAAGACTACATAGAGATGAAGCTAATCCTTAAGGGTGGCGGATGTGAAAACAAAAATATCCAATACAGTCTTCCTACAGAATTAGAAGGGCTTGGTCGTGCAGGAAGAGATTTAGATGGCATTCGTAAGTGTATCCTTCACTCTGTTTATCAAGCACAAGGACAAGGATGTTCAGCAGGTTTTATAGGTGTTGGTATAGGTGGAGACCGTTCATCCGGTTATGATTTAGCTAAAGAGCAACTATTCCGTTCTGTAGAGGATGTTAATCCAAATCCGGACCTTGCAAAATTAGAGGCATATATAGTAGAAAAAGCAAATACCTTAGGAATAGGAACGATGGGATTTGGTGGAGAAGCTACTCTACTGGGCTGCAAAATTGGTGTCATGCATCGTATACCAGCCAGCTTTTATGTTTCAGTAGCTTATAATTGCTGGGCATATCGTCGTATGGCTATTAATATACACCCATCTACTGGAGAAATCTTAGATTGGCATTACCAAGATGGAGAAAAAATAGAGTTTAAAGATGAAATAAAAGAAGATGCTAGTAAACAAGTAATCGAACTGAAAGCTCCTATAACAGAAGAACAAATTCGTTCTTTAAAAGTAGGAGATGTTGTTTCTATCACAGGTCGTATGTATACAGGCCGTGATGCAATTCACCATCACTTAATGAGTCATGATGCGCCTGTCGATTTAAATGGACAAATTATTTACCACTGCGGTCCAGTAATGCAAAAAGACGAAGACGGCAACTGGCATGTGCGTGCAGCAGGTCCGACAACCTCTATCCGTGAGGAGCCTTACCAAGGGGATATTATGAAAAAATTTGGTATTCGTGCCGTAATCGGAAAAGGAGGAATGGGTCCTAAAACACTCGCTGCCCTACAAGAGCATGGAGGAGTTTATTTGAATGCAATTGGTGGAGCAGCTCAATATTATGCTGATTGCATTAAGGGGGTTGACGGCGTAGACTTAATGGAATTCGGTATCCCAGAAGCAATGTGGCATCTTCGAGTAGAGGACTTTACTGCTGTTGTTACAATGGATTCTCATGGCAACAGTTTACATGCAGACGTAGAGAAATCTTCTTTAGAAAAACTAGCTATGTATAAAGAAAGAGTATTCTCCTAATCGTATAAGGTTGACACGAAAAACCTCTCTACATTATAATGATTATAAAGTAATATTTAATATAATTAACTGGATTTCCCCCTTTGGGAGGTCCAGTTTTCCCATTAATCCCTATTGAATGCATTCTCTATAGGGATACTGGTAAGAGGAGGTAATTTCATGATAAACAGTAAATCAACAAATATTTTACAAAGAATTGTTCCCCATTTAGAGTTAATAGCTGCTCTACTTTCGGGTGTCTTAATATTAGCTGCATGGCTTATAGGTGAGGCAGGACAACAGACTGCTTCTATTATTTTTTATTTGCTAGCATTTATTATCGGTGGCTTTGCCAAAGCAAAAGAGGGTATAGAGGCTACCATTCAGGAGAGAAAACTCAATGTAGAAATGCTGATGATTCTAGCGGCAATAGGCTCAGCAATCATTGGATATTGGACGGAAGGTGCGATTTTAATCTTCATTTTTGCTCTAAGTGGTGCTTTGGAAACTTATACGATGAATAAGAGCGAAAAGGAAATCTCCTCTCTTATGGAGCTTCAGCCTGAAGAAGCATGGAGACTTAACAATGATGGTACAACTACAAGAGTTTCCGTCAAAGATCTACAATTAAAAGATCGGTTAGTGGTTAAACCAGGAGAAAGAATTCCTGCAGATGGGGTAATCATTTCTGGAGCTACATCCGTTGATGAAGCAACGATTAGTGGAGAATCCATCCCACTTTCCAAACAAACAGGCGATGAATTATTTGCCGGTACAGTTAACTTAAGTGGTGCTATTACAATGGAAATGACGAAAACAAATGAGGATTCGCTTTTCCAAAAAATTATCGACCTCGTACAAGCAGCAAGAGATGAGAAATCTCCTGCTCAACAATTTATCGAGAGATTTGAGGGTACATATGTAAAAGTAGTGCTAGTCGCAGTTGCCTTGATGATGTTTCTCCCTCATTATTTACTTGACTGGGATTGGAATACTACTTTTTATCGAGCTATGGTACTCTTAGTAGTTGCTTCTCCTTGCGCACTTGTCGCTTCCATTATGCCTGCGACACTAGCTGCTATTTCTAATGGAGCTAAGAGCGGAATCCTCTTTAAGGGTGGTATGCATCTAGAAAATATCAGTGAAATGAAAGCAATAGCCCTTGATAAAACAGGAACATTAACCCAAGGGAAGCCGGTAGTGACAGATTACTTCGTTCGAGATGGTTTAGATCAATTAGCTACATTAGAAATTCTAGCAACAATCGAGGCACAGTCCAATCATCCACTTGCTGTAGCCATTACAAGTTTCGCAAAGGACAAAGGAATTACTAAATTTAGTCCGATTCCAATTGAGGATAAGCCAGGTTTTGGATTACAGGCTACAGTGAATAATCAATTATATTTAGTCGGAAAGCCAGATTTCGTGAATAAAGAGGATGCCTTCGCATTTCAGAATGGCATAACTAGCAATCTTGCCAACGAAGGGAAAACCGTCATATTTATGCGTGATGAAGCTGGTATTGCCGCCGCTGTAGCATTAAAGGATACAGTACGTGAAGAAGCAAAAGAAGCTATCAAACAGCTAAAAAAACTTGGTATAACTCCGATCATGCTTACTGGGGACAATGAGAAAACAGCAAAAGCAATTGCAAAGGAAGCTGGAATTGACCGATATATAGCCGAATGCCTCCCTGAAACAAAGGTAGAGCATATGAAGGAGTTGCTTAAGGAGCATCATTTTGTAGGTATGGTCGGAGATGGTATTAACGATGCACCTGCCCTAGCTACCGCAACAACCGGCTTCGCTATGGGAGAAGGAACAGATGTCGCACTTGAAACAGCAGACGTTGTATTAATGAAGAATGATTTATCTAAAATTGCTTATGCAGTTCGACTGTCACGAAAAATGCAACGAATAGTCAAGCAAAATATCTTCTTCTCTATCTCTGTCATTGTGGTCCTTATTATTTCAAACTTCCTGCAGGTAGTAGATTTGCCGTTTGGAGTAATTGGTCACGAAGGAAGTACAATTCTCGTCATCCTAAATGGATTGCGTATGCTAAATAGAAACATTCCTTCTTAATAATATTCCTCGTAAAGGTAAAGCGCTTATGATTCTGTATGTTATTCGGAATCATAAGCGCTTTTTCTCTATGCGTTAATTCCTCTCAATCATATATTTAAAAATGTAGGGATTCAGTAGGAATTCACCTATTATTTTGACGAAGTCATAGGCATCAAAAAGAGGTGCGCCAATGGAAAAATCAATTGGACACACCTCTACATTTGAATTAGAACCTGTCTCTTTTCTCTCTACGAACAAAAGGGATTACCTTTCCTTCACTTTCACTTTCACTCTGTTTACTTTCTTCGCATTTAGCTGCGCTTGTCTTTCACGCATTACTGCATTTACTTGACCTCCAATTAGAAGGATATTTCCTGTAAAGTATAGCCATAGCATTAATACGATGATTCCCCCAATACTCCCATATGTATTGGCGTAATTCGCAAAATTGCTTACATAAAAAGAGAATGCTAGAGAAGTAAGAATCCATCCAATCGTAGAGAATAATGCACCAGGAAGAACACTTTTTAACGTTAACTTTGTATTAGGAACAATCCAATATAGCGCACTAAGAACTATAAAGATAATAAGCGGACTGATTGTCCATCTAATGCTATTCCATATGTTTATAAAACCTTCCTCAAAGCCAAAGAAAGAAAATAGAACACTTCCTATTTGCCTTCCGAATACCGGTAGAACTAAGGCGACAGCAAATAGGAGAATCATTAGGATTGTAAAAACAACAGATAACCCTCTTACAATATAAAAAGGTCTAGTCTCCTCTATTCCATACGATCTATTTAGTGATTTAACAATTGCATTCATCCCGTTAGAAGCAGACCAGATAGTAGCAATGATACCAAATGACAATAATCCACCATTTCTATTCTGCAATACATCTGAAAGAGTACCCTCGATTAATGCATATACCTCACCTGGAGCATAATTTTCTAGAAATCTATATACTTGAGCCTCATCTAAATTTAAATAAGGTAAAAGCGTTACCATAAATATAAGTAAAGGAAACAAAGAAAGAAGGAAGAAATAAGCTAGCTGAGCAGCTAGCCCCGACAAATCAACACTCTTAATGTGAGCCACAAGATACTTAAAATAACCAGACCAAGAGGTTAAATCGTGTTTTTCTTCCGCCTCTTCCTTTTTCTTTACATTTAAAAACTTTATTCTTGATAACCAATGCGACGAGGAGGCCTTAGATTTGTGGTTATGGTTTTGCTCCATGTTTTCATCCCTCCTCTTCCTACCTTATCCTTTTGGTTCATAGATACTTTTAGGTTCTTCCTCTGCTGCAACTAATGTTTTATATTCCTCTTTTGAATGAGAAAAAGTATCCTTGGTTTCTGCTAACAGATTTTTTACTTGAGGAGTAATTTCTTTTACCTCATTAACCTTATTAGATAGATATTTAGCATCTGAAGAAAATTGCTCATAAATAGCTTTCCATTTGTTCATCTGATCTTCGAGGGTAGTTTTCAGTTCCTCTCTATTTTTGCTATAATAACTAATTTCATTCCGAATAACTCTTGATTTATTCATCACTGCATCTCTCGTTTTTCTATCAAGCAGGGTAACCGCTCCTCCAAGTACCGCGCCGTACAAAATACCTTTATAAAACTTATTCTCACTCATTTTACATACCTCCATTTTAAAACTTATCAGTTTAACATCATTATACCCGGGTCGTTATTAATCAAACTAATATTATAAATATTTGATTTTATCTTGACTAAAACGCATTAATTTAAGAGTATTGTAACAAAGGAAAAATACATTGCAGAAGGAGCTGTCTCACTAGAAAGGAAAAATACTACATAATTTTTTGGAGGGAAGCAAGCATGGAACGCTTAAACGACATACTAGGAAGCATTTCTGATTTTTTATGGGGCGCGCCCCTATTAATTCTCATTGTAGGAACAGGTATTTATTTAACAGTCCGAGTTGCATTTTTACAAGTGAGATTATTGCCTGTAGCCTTGAGACTAGCTTTTTCAAGAAAGCATGACAAAAATGCAGAAGGAGATATTTCTCAATTCCAAGCTCTTACCACAGCATTAGCTGCTACTGTCGGAACTGGTAACATAGTGGGAGTAGCAACAGCGGTAGTATTAGGTGGACCAGGAGCAATCTTTTGGATGTGGTTCTCCGCTTTTTTCGGGATGGTTACGAAATATAGTGAGGCAATATTAGCCGTAAAATACCGTGTAAAGGACTCTAATGGCCAAATGGCTGGGGGACCTATGTATTATTTAGAGCATGGATTAAAGCAAAAGTGGTTAGCTGTACTGTTCGCTATTTTTGGAGCAGTTGCTGCCTTTGGAATCGGAAATGGTACACAATCTAATTCAGTAGCTGGTGTAGTAGAAACTACTTTTGGTATTGAAACTTGGATTACAGGCCTTATACTTACAATATTTACTGCACTCGTAATACTTGGTGGAATAAAATCAATTGGAAAAGTGACCGCTGTTTTTGTTCCTATTATGGCTCTCTTTTATTTAGTTGCTGGTTTAATAGTTGTGGTGACGAATTTTTCCGAAGTCCCAAGTGCTTTTGCAACTATTTTTAAGATGGCATTTTCAACAGAAGCTGCTGCTGGTGGTGCAATTGGGGCAGCTATTCGTTACGGGATTGCACGTGGGGTATTTTCTAACGAAGCAGGTCTTGGGTCTGCTCCTATCGCTGCCGCAGCAGCAAAGACGGATATGCCCGGCCGTCAAGCGCTTGTATCCATGACACAAGTTTTCTTAGATACTTTTGTTATTTGTACAATCACTGGCTTAACGATCGTAATGTCTGGTCAATATCTAGATACTAGTATCAAGGGAGACGCTTTAACTTCCGCTTCCTTTGGATATTTCTTAGGAGATTGGGGTCCAATTGTAGTAGCAATTGGTTTAATATTTTTTGCCTCTTCTACTATTTTTGGTTGGGCTTATTACGGTGAGAAATGCTTCCAATATTTATTCAAGAGCACTTCCCTACTGATTGTTTATCGGATAGCTTTTGTGGCAATGGTTTTTGTAGGCTCTGTAGTTTCCCTTGACCTTATCTGGAAATTCTCTGATATTACGAACGCATTGATGGCGATACCTAACTTAATAGGTTTAATAGGCTTAGCTGGTGTAGTAGTTTTTGAAACAAAGAGAATTCAAGAGAAGCTTAAAGAAGAAAAGGCAGCAGCCAAATCCAATTAACAATTGACTTTCTATCGGCAGCATGAAATGATTAATTGAAACTTGAACGCTTAGTAGCTAGAGTTCAGAATAGAAAGGCAGGTACGAAGATGGATTTATCAAAACCTTCTGCAGAAAATGTAAAGTTTATGCTTGAGACAATAAAAGAAAAATTACGAATGGTGAACGTTGATGCAATGCGTGTAGATGATTTCAACGCTACACAGTACGAGGATTTAGTTTACCTTTATGAAATGGTTCAAAAAAGAGATTCGTTTAGTCCTAGTGAAATGCAAGCTATTGCATCAGAATTAGGCAACCTAAGAAAATAAACAAGAAAAGCGCAAGCGCCTGGTTTGCCCCGACAAGCAAATGGGGAACGTAAGCAAGGAAGAAAAACTAAGAACGTAACATCGTGTGACAACGTTTTCCTGACCAACATCCTGTTGGCCCTCGAGGGGCAAGACGCTGGAGTCATATAAACACTTGGCCCTAAAATTATATACCTTTTAAATAAAAAAACATTTTTCTCAGCTGAGAAAAATGTTTTTTGTTTAAATTATTTTTTTATGTTTAAGCAAGTTTGTTTAAAACCGCAGCGATACGCGCCCCAACTTTTGCGTTATTATATACTAATTGAATATTAGATTCTAAAGATTTTCCTTCTGTAAGCTCTTTTACTTTTCCTAATAAGAAAGGAGTTACATCTTTCCCTTTAATACCTTTTTCTTCAGCTTCTCCAAGTGCTTTTCGAATAATTTCATCCATATATTGCTCGTCTAAGGAATATTCAGCGGGAATAGGATTTGCGATAACTGCTCCCCCTTGTAGTCCAAGCTCCCATTTCACCTTCAGCAATTCTGCAACTGATTGTTCTGAATCTAATCGGAAATTCACTTCAAAAGGGCTTGTTGCTGAATAAAATGCTGGGAAAGAAGAAGTTTGATAGCCAATTACCGGAACACCCTTTGTTTCTAGATATTCTAATGTTAATCCGATATCTAAAATAGATTTTGCTCCTGCACAAACGACAGCTACGTTCGTAGAAGCTAGTTCCTCTAAATCTGCAGAAATATCCATAGTAGTTTCTGCTCCTCTATGAACTCCACCTATACCACCAGTTACAAACATTCTGATTCCCGCTAGGTCCGCACATATCATGGTAGTCGAAACAGTAGTTGCCCCAATTTCTTTGGAGGCTATCACGTAAGGAAGATCGCGGCGAGAAGTCTTTCTTACTCCTTTACTTGTTCCTAACAATTCAAGCTCCTCATCTGATAGACCTATCTTAATCTTTCCATCCATAATAGCTATAGTCGCTGGAACTGAACCATTGTCTCTGACAATCTGTTCAACTGTTCTTGCCATTTCAACGTTTTGTGGGTATGGCATGCCATGGGAAATAATAGTTGATTCTAATGCAACGATTGGAAGACCAGCCTCCATCGCTTTTTTTACTTCTTCTGAATATGTTAAGTATTGTTTCATATCGTTTGTTCCTCCAACTCTTTTAATAAAGTAATTTTTGAAAGTTCAGTTCTTACAGTGTCTGCAGATTGTAATGTTTTGTGAGCATTCATCATTCCAGCTTGAATAGCCTCCTTCAAGCCTTCTCCCTCCAACCAAGCATGCAAGGTGCCTGACACAAAAGCATCACCAGCTCCCGTTACATCGACTACCTGCGTAGTAGGTATTGCTGGGATATGCATCGGCTCGTATGATGAACCGGCTGACACAACTCCCTTTGATCCATTGGTAATCGCTACATGTTTAACACCTAAGGCCACTAGCTGATCTGCCGCAGCTTTCCATGCTGTTTCATCTGATATTTCTATATGTAGATATGTTTCCACTTCATCTCGATTAACGATTAACCAATCTAAGCCTTCCAAAGAATCGGGCATTCTATTCATCTTGGGAGAGGAAACAGGAATAATCGCTAAGGGAATATGATGTCCTTTAGCTAAACCTTGCACATACTCAATCACTTGTTTAGGACAATTCATATCCAAAACAAGTAATCTAGCATTTGTTAGGAAAGATTCATGCTTTTTAATATAATCCACCGTTAATTGTTCATATATATCCATGTTAGCTAATGCAAAGAGCATTTCGCCTTCCTTATCCAGGACGGCTGAATACGTTCCCGTTTGATGGGTTGACAGCCTCTCCACTGAGAACAAATTCATCCAATGACTTGAAGCCTTTTCAATTAAATCAAACTCCATATCATTCCCTGCTACGGTCAGCAAACGGACCGAATGACCAAGCCTCCCAAGATTCTCTGCAATATTTCTTGCAACTCCACCTATGCTTTGCATACTAGTAGTTGGATTAGAAGTTCCCATTAGCAGTTTATCTTTTACTATGTATTTTCTATCTACATTGGCTCCGCCGATACAGATTACTTCCTTTTTCTCGGGAAGCACATAAGCACGTCCTATAATTTTTCCGTTTTTTATTAGCTGAGAAATTATATTAGCAACTGCTGGTCTTGATATGCCTAGCTCATTAGCAATCTCTTGCTGGGAAGCGTAAGGGTTTTTTTGCAGGAATGATAATATTTTCACTTCCTTAGATTCCATGGTGTATACACCCCCATTCAAACTTTTACCAAATGTTTTTTACTTTTGTTTAAAGTATAAACTTTTGTTTAATAAAGTCAATTGTTTTTTCAAATAAAAATTATTTATTCCGGTCCAATAAGTTAACAAGACGTTAGAGAAGTAAAAAAGCACTCACGAGGTTATCAAAAGATAACATCGCAAGTGCATCTATTTTGTGGTACTATACTTCATTCTTATCTATTGGGGTGTATCGTTTAACGTCCCATCCTCTAATACTCTTGGTTGAATTAAAACTTCTACTCTTCTATTTTTAGAACGGCCTTCCTCTGTGTCATTAGATGCGAGAGGCATATATTCTCCATAACCTTTTGCACTAAAATATAGTGGATCAATCGTTTGATTGTTCACTAAAATTTTTAGGAAGTTGACAGAACGCATGACACTTAACTCCCAATTCGATGCGTATTCCGAGCTCGATATTGGAATATTATCTGTATGCCCTGTAATCACAACATTTCTTGGTGGATCAAACACCAAGAGTTCAGAGATATCTTCTGCTATCCCACGATACTCCTCTTTTACTTCAGCTTCTCCAAAATCAAAGAGTATACTATCACGAATCGTAACCAATAGACCCTCATCAGTTAACTTAGTAGCAAATTGTTTTTCGAGCTCATTCACCGCTATATATTCATCCACGCTGTCTTGAATCTCAGCTAACGCCTGCTGATCCTCTATATACGCTGTGCTTTCGGTCCCTTCACCAGTTTGCTTAGAAGCATTAGGAATCTCTAGGGGTGCTGGGTTATCCATAATGCTTTCACCGCCATCAAAAACCTGACTAAATACAGCTGACATTTGCTCTAGCTTTTGTTGATCTACTGTACTTGATGCAAATAACACAATAAACAAAGCTAATAATAGTGTAAGGATGTCGGCATATGGTATAAGCCAAGACTCATCCATATGCTCTTCATGCTTATGTTTTTTATGCTTCCTTGCCAATACTTGCCGCCCCGCTTTCATTCATGATTTTTTTGCGGTCAGCCATCGATAAGTAAGAAGCCAACTTCTGCTCTATAACTCTTGGAGCATCTCCTTCTAATACAGATAATACCCCTTCTAACATCATCGTTTTTTGACGAATTTCTTGTTTGGATTTTCTCTTTAATTTATTTGCAAAAGGATGCCAAATTACATATCCAGTGAAAATACCCATTAATGTTGCAACGAAAGCAGCGGAGATAGCATGTCCTAATGCTTCTATATCATTCATATCTTTAAGTGCAGCAATTAACCCGATAACAGCACCTAGTACCCCTAAAGTAGGAGCATAAGTCCCGGCTTGAGAGAAAATTTGCGCCCCACCGGCATGTCTATCTTCCAATGCATCTATTTCCTCTGTTAACACATCTCTTATATAATCTGCGTTTTGACCGTCTATTGCCAATGTTAAACCATTTTTCAGAAAAACGTCATCGACTTCTGAAATCTTCCCTTCTAAAGCCAACAGCCCCTCCCTGCGCGCAAGATCTGCCCAGCTCGAAAATAGGTGTATTATTTCGGCATCTGAGATACCTTTCTGTTCTTTCAGCAAAACTCCGAATAGCTTTGGTACTCTCTTTAAGTCACTGGTCGGAAATGCAATCACAACCGCTGAAATTGTACCTAAAATAATGATAAATATAGCAGCTGGATTTAATAATGCATCCGGTGTTACTCCTTTAAAGAACATTCCTACTAGTAAAGCTATTGCAGCAATAATAAGTCCAAAGACTGTCGATTTATCCAATTCATTAACCCCCACATTCTATTTCTGTTTTTTATTTCGGCAAGTTGGAGCATTTTTTAATAAAAAGATTTGGAACAAGCATATAATTTATTGATGTATGAATAATTTTTGACAGATTTGTCTGAATTGCCATTGAAAGTGCATGGATGTAACTGGTACTATGAAGTTATCACAGAAAGGAAGTATGAACATGTCATCTTTTACTACGAAACTTGAAAAGTATGCTTCGTTAGCAGTGAAGGTCGGTGTGAATATTCAGCAAGGCCAAGCACTGTATATTGCTGCTTCCACAGACAGCCTAGAGTTAGTACGTTTAATTACGAGAAAAGCATATGAAGCTGGAGCGAGCAACGTATATGTAGACTTAAATGACGATGAACTGTCACGTATTCATTATGAAATGGCTCCGCAAGAGTCTTTTGAATTCTTCCCTCCTTGGAAGGTTCAAGAAAGAGAATATTTAGCTGAAAACGGAGCAGCTTTTTTGAGTATCGTGAGCAAAGCTCCTGATTTATTTAAAGGGATTGATTCTGCCAAAATCTCCGCTTTCCAAAAAGCATCTGGAAAAGCAATGAGCAAATATCGCCAATATGTGCAATCCGATAAGATTAGCTGGTCTGTAATTGCCGCACCATCCCCAAAATGGGCAGCCATGGTTTACCCAGAGCTATCTGAGGAAGAACAAGTACCAGCATTATGGGAGGCTATCTTCCAAGCGGTTCGTGTAAACCAGGAAAATCCTGTAGAAGCTTGGAAAGAGCATGACGTGGAGTTGCATACAAAAGTAGATTACCTAAATGAGAAAAGGTATCAAAAGTTACATTATACAGCTCCGGGAACAGATCTAATTATAGAGCTTCCTAAACGACATTTATGGTGTGGAGCAAGCAGTGTAAATGAAAAAGGGGAAGCCTTTATGGCCAACATGCCAACAGAAGAAGTGTTCACAGTTCCTCTAAAAACCGGTGTAAATGGGTATGTCGCAAGCAGCAAGCCTTTAAGCTACGGCGGGAATATTATTGACAACTTTACGGTTACTTTTGAAGAAGGAAGAATTGTAAAAGTAGAGGCTGAGGAAGGACAAGAGGTATTAGAAAATCTTGTGGCAACTGATGAAGGCTCCCATTACTTAGGAGAAGTTGCACTTGTTCCGCATGATTCACCAATTTCTAATTCGAATCTATTATTCTACAATACATTATTTGATGAGAATGCTTCCAATCATTTAGCAATTGGCAGTGCTTATGCATTCTGTATTGAAGGCGGCAAGAAAATGAGTCGTGAGGAATTAGCCGCTAATGGACTTAATGAGAGCATTACACATGTTGACTTTATGATTGGCTCTGCTAACATGAACATAGATGGAATTAAGGAAGATGGCTCAGTAGAACCAATATTCCGTAATGGAAACTGGGCGTTCTAATCAGCTCAGTAGATATTTCTTTTTACATTTATATCTAATCTACGTTATAATAATAGCAAAACTTGCTAGTGAGGTGTTTTAAAAATGGGCTTATTCTTAGCAACAGTTCTTGGCTTTACAGTTGGAATGGGTGTAATAGGGTATATTATTATGCATTATTTCTCCATGCCAATGAATAACCTTGATTCAAGTACGATCGATCCTAAACCAACTGAAAAATTCTAATAGATTTAAGCACTGCAATTGCAGTGCTTTTTTTCTTTTTAAATTTCTGTAACTACTTCTCTTTTTTATAACTTTTACGTAACAAGGAGTTTGCAGAAATATAACATATTAGTACTTTTCAGATGGTTAAATGGTTAACCATAGTTAAATTATCCCCTTTTTCTCTGCAACATAAGTAAAGTTCCATATCCTTACACATGGCAATGAGGACTTTTTCTATTATAATGACGAAAGTGAAAGAGTAGCGAATGGAGGAATACTTATGTTATCAACTCAATATATTGGGATAGATTTAGGAACTGCTAATACATTGGTATATACAAAAGCAAAAGGCATATTAATAGATGAACCTACAGTGGTAGCTGTGAACAATAAAACGAATGAGATTGTCGCTTTTGGGAATGAGGCAAAAAAAATGATTGGGAAGACTCCAGCTTCTATTGACGTCATTCGACCTTTAAAAGATGGAGTCATTGCTGATTTTGATGTTACAACGCAGCTATTAAAATTAATTATGCAAAAAGCTAGCAAGAAGCTAGGGACAGCACTACGAAAGCCTTCCGTTATTGTGTGCACGCCATCTGGTGCCACTTCTGTAGAGAAAAGAGCCATACAAGATGCAGTTAGACAAAGTGGTGCAAAGGAAGTTCAACTAATGGATGAGCCCGTAGCAGCCGCAATCGGTGCTGGTCTCCCTGTTAATGAGCCAATTGCAAGTATGATTGTTGATATTGGTGGTGGCACCACGGAAGTTGGCATTATTTCTTTTGGTGGCGTAGTCGCCTCAAACACTGTGAAAGCAGCTGGAGACCGTATGGATGAGGCAATCATTAATTTTGTGCGAAAAGAATATAACGTAATGATAGGAGAGCCGACTGCTGAGAATATTAAAATCTCGATTGGCCATGCCTTAGTACCTCATGTAGTTGAACAACTAGAGGTGCGTGGAAGAGACGTAGTTACTGGGCTACCGAAAACTATTAACCTCTCTTCTACTCAAATCCAAGAGGTTCTAAAGGAATCATTAGAATCTATCTTGGAAGCAATCCGAGCAACACTAGAAATCTGTCCGCCTGAGCTTTCTGGAGACATTGTAGATCATGGGGTTGTCCTAACAGGTGGTGGCGCACTATTAAAGGATATGGAGGAATGGCTAAGTTCAACCATTGAGGTTCCTGTCCATATCGCTCCAGAACCTCTTCAATCCGTGGCGGTTGGTACGGGAAAGTCCTTCTTCGTTAATACTCGAAAACGGAAAATAGCAAAATAAGCGAATTTTATACACAACAATTTGAAGCTCTCCCCTTTCTTACTTATAATAGAATATAGAATAGGAGGAGATTCAATGCCAAGCTTATATAACATTCTAGAATATAATAAAACATTTGTAGAAGATAAGCAGTACGAACCGTTTGTTACAACAAAATTTCCGGATAAACGAATTGTTATCCTTACCTGTATGGATACTCGATTAGTAGAGTTGTTGCCCAAATCAATGAATTTAAAAAATGGGGACATTAAAATCGTAAAAAGTGCAGGTGCAGTGATCAACCACCCATTTGGTGGAATTATGCGAAGCCTGATGGTTGCCGTATATGCTCTTCAAGCGGATGAGGTTTATGTAATTGGACATTACGATTGTGGAATGAACTCCGTTGAGCCTGAAAAGGTGATGAGAGAGATGGAGAACCGTGGTATTGATCCGAAAACCTTCGAAGTGCTTAAGTACTCAGGTGTAGATATACATAAGTGGCTTGAAGGCTTTTCTAATGTAGAAGAAAGTGTATTAAATAGCGTAAAAATGATTCGAAATCATCCGCTCATGGTACCAAATGTTCCAGTTCATGGACTAATAATTGATCCAACTACTGGGCGATTAGACTTGATATCTGACGGAAACATCGACAAAAAGTAAAATATTTCCCGGGAAATCGACATTTCCCCTGGTATAAAGAGAGCACTTACGATTCTATCTTTCCGAGTAATCGTGATGTGCTCTCTTCCATTTTCCATATCTGATTATTCTGGCTCTCTTTACGTAGGTAAATTATCTACCTATAATATATTCTTCACGAAGCGACGAATACATATAATGATCCTCCCACTTACCATTTATAAAGAGAAGCTTACGAAGTAACCCCTCTCTAAGGAAAAGGTTATTCTCTAGTACCTTGATAGAACCAAAATTTCTAGGCGATACATATGCCTCAATACGATTCAGATGTACATTTTCAAAGCCAAATGATTTAACTAGCTTTACGGCCTCAGTCGCTATCCCTTTACCAATAAACCCTTGGTCCACTGAATAACCTATCAAGCCACTTGAAAATGGCATGCGTTTAAGGCTATACAAAGATACGCTCCCAATCATCCTATCCGTCTTATGCTCAAATATACCAAAACTAAACTCTCTCTTCTCCTGCATCAGCATTAAAGATTCTCTAATTTTTTCTCTCTGTACTGAGGAAGTATAGTACTCATCTTGATGTAAAGGTTCAAAGACAGACCAATAAAATTTATTGTCGTATACTAAATTAGCAAGGCTTGAGGCGTCCTTAATAGTTAAGGTCCTTAAATAACATGTAGTTCCATCTAAATAAATCAATAATTTCACCCTTCGGCATTAGTTAATTGCAAAAACTCCTGGACATCCTGAATGCAAAGGTTAATCCCCTTCATCCAAAAGGACTCTTGTGTAATATCTTCTCCCAAGTGCTTCATCGCTAAATCTTCTACAGTCATTACTGCAGTATCTTGCAGTAATGCAATATACTTTTCTTCAAAGCCAGTCCCCTCACTTTTCGCTTTCGCATAGATGCTTAAAGAGAATAAGTATCCAAAAGTATAAGGGAAATTATAGAACGGTACTCCCGTAATATAAAAATGTAGCTTAGATGCCCAAAAATGAGGGTGAGCAGTATCAAGAGCATGACCATAAGCTTCTCGTTGTGCTTCTTCCATCAGTTCATTTAACCTTGCTGCAGAGACTATCCCATTTTTACGCTCTTCATAAAATCTAGTTTCAAAAAGGAATCGAGCGTGGATATTCATGAAAAAGGCTACGCTACGTTGAATTTTATCCTCAAGCAGAGCGATTTTCTCTTCTTTCGTACGTGCTTCTTTAACTGCCGCATCAGAAACAATCATCTCTGCAAATGTAGAAGCAGTTTCAGCAACTCCCATTGCATATCTACGATTTAGCCAATGTACAGGTTTTAAAGCATATGAATGGAAAGCATGTCCTAATTCATGAGCTAAGGTTGAAACATTAGACATTGACCCGCTATATGTCATAAAAATACGTGACTCTTCTGAAACAGGCATTCCTGTACAAAAACCACCCGGTCGCTTATTAGGGCGATCTTCTGCTTCAATCCAACGATTTTCAAATGCATGTCTTGCAAAGGCTTCTAGCTTAGGACCAAACTCTTTGAAATGCTTTAATATAAATTCCGCACCCTCTTGGTAGCTCATAGTTTGAGTAGAAGAACTTATTGGTGCATCTAAATTGTACCAATGCATGCTCTCTTCTCCAAGCATATCTGATTTTCTTTTTAAATAATCAACAAATGGCTTTTTATTTTTCGCAATTGCTCCCCACATTGCATCCAATGTTTCCTGCTTCATACGATTAATTTCTAATGGTTCTTGAAGGACAGAATCCCAGCCCCTCTTTTCATAAGTTGCTAAGCGAAATCCTGCCAGGTGATTAAGAGTCTTTGCAAAGATTTCTTCCTTCTCTTCCCAAGAGCTTTCCAAAACTTCATGTGCCTCTTTCCTAACATCCTTGTTTTGATGGGAGCTTAAATTATTTGCTTGGCCAACCGATAAGAGCTCTTCTTTCCCGTCATTTGTGAGCTTAATCTTCATGTCTCCCACCAGCATATTGTACAGTTGACCCCATGCATGGTATCCATCCACTTCTAATTTTGTGATTAAGTCCTCTTCTTTTTCAGACAACGCTTTCTTTGCTTTTTCTCTCCACTCGTTCAAAACAAAATAAAAAGGAGATAGCTCCTCCGTTTGTAACAATTGCTCCCAAACTGTATCCTCAACCTTACTATAAGATTGTTGGATAGAAAGCATGATAGAAGACAATTTTGCATATAATGCACTAGTTTCTCCTTGTAAAAGAGCCGCTTGTTTATCTCTCGTATCCTGTGCAAGGAAGCAAGAGATAACAGCACTAGCTTGAGACAAATGAATGGCTATATCCTTTAGCTCTTCAATAGTATTACGCATAAGTTGGACATCCTGTATCGAGGAAGGGATTTCATAGCGAGCTGTTTCTCTTTCGAAAACTACTAAGCTTTCCTTTACTTTGTCTAGATGTGCTCTTAATTCTGGAGACTTACTTCCACCTGGAAAAAAGCAGTCAAGATCCCAGACATTTGAATAGTCTTGTTTTATCATCTAAATATTCCCCCTATTTTAAATATTTACATCATTTGTATTATATCATTGTTTTAAAGCATTCCTGTTGATTATTCGTTTTTTTGTCACATAATTCCCATAATTGAATTTGTCGTTCATATATTTCGAAGGTATACTTATTAGATAGAAGGAGGGGGGTTGTATGATTAAAATTATCCTTTTGGTAATTGGCTATATTGCTGTGATCTCAATCAATATATTAGCCAACACACTTCCTATTAATGGGCAAACCACTGGGGCTATTTCTGCTAGAATTCCTGCGCTATTCACTCCTGCTAATTATGTATTTTCTATTTGGATATTTATATACATTTTATTGGCCTTTTGGATATGGAATATCATTAAAGAATATCGCAACGGAGAAAGAGTTCCTTTAACGAGAGTAGCTTTGTTTCTAGCAACCTGCATATTTAATATTTCTTGGATTTACTTATGGCATTATGAAAAATTCAGCTATTCATTAGTCACAAATATCGCTTTACTTTGGTCCCTTTTCTTACTCTACTTAAGCTATTCAACAGAAGAAAAGAACTGGAAGAGTAGATTACCGATTTCTATCTATTTAGGGTGGATCTTTGTAGCCAATTTTGCAAACCTTGATTATGTGTTAACCTACTATGAGTTTAGTGGCTTTGGTATGACTAACTCCCTTTGGGTGGTTATTTTTCTAACCATTGCAACTGCTATTGCCCTTCATTTCCGTTATCATTTTAATGACCGCGCAATTATACTTGTATTTATTTGGGCATTTATAGGCATAGCTTTCCGCCATATGTTTAATGAGTTACTAATATCTACAGCTTCGCTATTTTTAAGTGCTGTGTTAATATTTGGTATTTTCTTTATAAAAAAAACGTCTGCGAAATAATATTTCGCAGACGTTTTTCTATACTCAACTTTGTTTCCAAGAAATCTAAGATTAATCTAATTTTGTTAGAATAATTGGTGTATCTTTTGTCACGATGATCGTGTGCTCGATTTGAGCCACTAGCGATTTATCTGGAGTAACAAACGTCCAACCATCGCCAGATTCCACGATATGCTCTGCCTTTTCGGAGATGAATGGCTCTACTGCTAAAACCATCCCCTCTTTCAGAATAGTTGGATCCCATGCATCATAATAATTTAGTACATGCTGTGGCGCTTCATGAAGCGATTTACCAATTCCGTGACCAGTTAGGTTCATAATAACCGTTAATCCATTATCTTTCGCTTCTCTAGCCACTGCTTTACCTATTTGATTTAATCTAGATCCAGCCTTTACCTTCGTCATTGCACGATTAAAAGCACTTTCAGCTACCTTACAAAGCTTTTCCTTACTTTCATACCCCTCGCCAACTACGAAAGAAATACCTGTATCAGCAAAATATCCATTATAAGAACCAGAAACATCTATGTTTACCAGGTCGCCTTCTTGGATTACCTTTGAGCCTGGAATACCATGGGCAACCTCTTCATTTACACTGATGCAAGTAAAACCAGGAAAGTCATATTCACCCACTGGGCCTGACACAGCACCTTTTTCTTCAAACATTCTTCCTGCAATTTCGTCAAGCTCTTTTGTGGTTACACCTGGCTTTGTTGCAGCCTTCATCGCTTCTCGTATTTCAGCAACTATTTGGCCAATTTTTTTTAAAGCTTGTAAATCTTCATTTGTTTGTACAATCATCTTAACAAGATCCCTTCTCCTACTAGATGCTTCTATTTATATACATCTAATATGATTATAACTGTACAAATATCATACCATATTTCACGTTATTTAGGCAGTATAAGGCGTGGAGCCTTTACGAATAGAGAAGAACATATAATAGCTGCTAATAGGAAAACAGGAATCATATAGGTTGCATTATAGCCCAGTGAATAGAGAATGACATTCCCCTCTGCAAACTCACCAAAGAATAGTATGCCAGATATTACATGAGCAAGATAACGGAGAAAAGAAGCAAGAAGTGCACCTAAGGTTACCACTAATATCATTTGTTTTTTGTCCTGTCGTTCCAGTGCCGTCAAGAAAGAGCCCCTAAATAGTCCTGCAAACCCTGCAACCATATACGCCAAGAAATAATCCATAATTACCTGTATAACAACAATCTCAAAGGATAATGGTGCGGTAGAAATTCTTCCTGTTGCCACCTGTAAAAGTCCAACTAAAAACCCAGTAACTAAGCCTGCTACAATCCCTCTACGAAAAGCAATTAGTATAATTGGAACGAGCACAAAAGAAACGTCTCCTCCTTGTGGCATTCCGAACCCAATCATATCCAACACATAACCTAACGCAGCAAAAATAGCAATCTCCACTAACAATACAACACGAGTATTCTTCATGATCTCTCCCCTTTTTAACCACAAAAAAAACGCCGTGGGACAGAGCCAGACACCGCGCGATTGTCAGATTCTATCCACATCCCTACGCAAGCATGAACTTACAGGTTCAAAGGGTACTATCTCAGCCGCTTAAAGCGACGCCCCCTGTGGTTTCGATTTTTATTATATTCGAGTTCATTTTAATGGAAGAAGTTAGATAATGCAAGCCTTGGGGTAAAATAATAGATAAGTAATATTGGAGAGGGAGTGATAGCTTGATTCAGTTACTAATGGATTTGATAAGAATTAAAAGCGACACAATCGAGGGAGCTAATGAGGCACTTATCTTCTGTAAGGATTGGCTAGAAGAGCGTGGAGTTACTTGTACCACCTATGAATTAGATTCCAAGCTAATGCTCCTGGCAGAATTAGGCACAGGAGAAGAATGTATTGTATGGAACGGGCACATTGACGTAGTGCCAGGAAATATCGAGCAGTTTACTCCTTATATACTGGGAGATCAGCTTTTTGGTAGAGGAGCTGCTGATATGAAGGCTGGAGTTGCAGCGATGATGGAAGCATTTTGTAGATTAGCTCAAAGTCAAGAACAATTGACGAAACGAGTACAGCTCCATATTGCCACAGATGAAGAAAAGGGTGGAAAGACCTCCAAGCACATAGTTGAGCAAGGGCACTTTGGAGATTTCGTTATTTGTGGGGAGCCTACTAACTTGAACATCGGCCTTCAAGCAAAGGGGATTCTTCAATGGGACTTTATCGTGAAAGGAAAATCAGCGCACGGAAGTAGACCTTGGGAAGGGATAAATGCCATTGAAAAAGCAATGGAATTAGATCAAGAGCTACGTAAATGTTCCTTTATGACGGCTAGTAATGCTTATTATGATTATCCATCTCTAAATTTGGCAAAAATAGAGGCAGGAGAAAGATACAATATGGTTCCTGATAAATGCGTTATTAGTTATTCTCTGCGCTTTGTACCTGGGCAAGATATAGAAGCAATTACCGAAGAGATAAGAGAACTAATAGCAAAGTATCCAGGAAGCGAGGTTGTATTGCAAGGCAAATCCCCTGCTATCACGAACAAAGAGGATAACAAGTATATCCAAACGCTACAATCTATTGCAAACCACTTAAGAGACAAACCAACCGTTTTATTTGGACAGCACGGTGCAGCGGACACAAGATATTATGCGGCTAAAGGAGCAGGGGCAATTGAGTACGGACCGATAGGAGGAGATTGGCACGGTGATAAGGAATGGGTATCCATCGAGTCTGTCGAAACCTATAAAGACATCCTTGTCTCTTTTGCATTACAGTGAAACCAAAACTCCTGTAAACACGTATAGTAGTTAACCTATCTAAAGGAGACCTTTATGGAAACAAACAAAATTTTAAGTTCTCTGTCTTATTTTTCTATTCTTTTTGCTCCTTTTCTATTACCTATCATCGTCTATTTCATTTCAGAGGATAGAGAGGTAAAATACCATGCGAAAAGATCTCTAATATCACATATTTTCCCTGTCATTCTAACTGTCATCCTATTTTTTTCACTTTTTTTAAATATATTCTCTATACCAGCTGATGGAACTTCATTGGGTCCGATTGTATTACCTATTATTCTTATGCTCCTCTACATGCTTGTTTATGGTATCCTTCTGATTTGGAACATTGTACAAGGTATTAAGGTTCTCCGTTAAATGTTTATGGAAAACAGGGTTGGGGAATAAAAAAATATAGACAAAATAAGGAGCGGATAGCATGAAAATAAAATCTCTCATAAAGACTGCGATGAAATGGGGACCTGTAGTGTATCCCATAATCCGAAAAGTAATGAAAGCAAAGAAACCAGTAAGGTAGGTTACATGTAACCAGTTCAAGTGGATTAGAAAAAGTCAGTAATCTCCATTACAGGGAACACATAAGAAAATTAATAGAGGGTGGACCAGGAAGTTACTCCTGACCACCCTCTATTTTCATCGGTAAACTAATACAGCTTGAAATCATGTGTAAGCTTTTAATTCAGTTAAAGAGAGATAACCGTTCATTGTACTCTTGGTCACTCCCTCCTCTGTACTCCGTTGTCTAGCCTGTATGATTTCTTCAAACGTCAGTGGATTAGGCTTTGGCAGCTCTGTTTTCACTACTGAAAGACGTTGATCATATTGGGTGAAAAAGGTGTTAGCCATTATGCGATACCCCTCCATGCTTGGATGGACATCCGATGCATTAGTCACTAACTCTTTCTCTTTTCCCTTGAATGCTTCTTCTACCGGCACATATTTCGCTCCGACTTTTTCAGCCTGACTACGTAAAATTTGGTTAAGGACAGATAACTCTTCTTTTAGCCCAACCTTTTGTTTCTCGCTAACATGTGGATAGGCATCATAATAACCCATTATATAGATATCCGCCTTAGGAGCAAGCTCTTTCAATTCATGTATTATTTTCTCAAGGTTCTTTCGGACTCCATTTAGGGCAAAGTCTGCAGGTATCTGTTGATATGCAACAGTTCCTGATTTCACTTGTACTAGCCTTAATAAATCGTTTGCTCCAGCAGATACTGTGACGAGAGTGGCATTTTTTAATAGCTTCGCGGCTTCTTCGGTTTGGATACTTTCCATTACTTGAGAGGTGGTATACCCCGGAAAGCTTAACGCTTTAGAAAAATAAGAAAGGCGACCAGCACGTTGAAGCTCTTGCGCTATTAAATCTGTATAACCGGCATCGATTGCCTGATTTGGCGTTTGTCCGGCTGCGAGCGAGTCACCTATAGCAATATATACTTCTTTTCCTTTTGCTTCTACTGGTACAGCAGTAAAAAGTAATGCAATTAAAATGACTAGATTTAGCCAGCTCTTCACCACACTCAGCTCCTTAAAATGCCCATGTTCCCTTTCGGAAAATAGGCTCCTCTGTTCCATCAGGCAGCTCTCCTATTATATCCATTTCAGCGCTTCCGACCATGAAATCCTCATGGACGATAGATGTGTTAATCCCTAGCTCTTTCAGCTCTTCTTCACTTAATCCCTTTGCCCCTTCTACACAGGTTGGGTACGCTTCTCCAATCGCAAAGTGATTAGATGCATTTTCATCAAATAGCGTATTGTAAAACAGTACATTAGAGGCAGATATAGGTGATTCATGGGGCACTAACGCAATTTCACCTAAATATTTTGCTCCATCATCTGTTTGTATTAGTTCTTTTAGCAAGTTTTCACCTTGCTTCGCCTCTACCTTCGTAATAGCCCCATTTTCAAAGGTCAGCCTAAAGCCATCAATCATGTTCCCTTGGTAAATAAAAGGCTTGGTGTTACTAACGTAGCCGTTTACGCCGGTCTTAAGAGGAGCAGTAAATACTTCCTCCGTTGGCATATTTGCGATAAAGGAAGTACCCTTTGCATTTTTACTTGCGCCTGAAATCCATAAGTGATCCTTTGGTAGTTCAACCACTATGTCTGTTCCGCTAGCTACGTAATGTAGTTTTTTATAACGTTTTTCATTTAACATAGCAGCACGTTTCTCTAGATTATGAATATGTTCCTGCCATTTTTGAACAGCTGTTCCTTCTCCGACACGAACAACTTGAAAAATTAACTCCCATAAAGCCTCCATTTGTTTCTCTGGCTCTAAATCTGGGAATACCTTTTCTGCCCACTTTGGAGAAGGCATCGCTACAATTGACCATGTAATCTCATCATTCATTACGGCCTTTCGGTAGTTAACCAAAGCTTCTCCGCCCGCTTTTTGGTATTTAGAGATTCTTTCAATTGCCACTCCCTCTAATAAGTCGGGATTATCCGCATCAATCCATAGAATAGCCCCATTGTTTCTTACCAGCTCTTCTCGTTGTACTTTGATCCATTCAGGATAAGCAGAAAACGCCTCGTCGGGTGCTAAATCGTAGAACATTCTAGTTGTAGGCTCGTCTGTGTAACTAACATCTACTCGTATCGCACCAGCCTCATATGCTTTTCTTACAATTAGTCTAGTCAGCTCAAGAGTCTCGGTTGTGGTATTAATTAGAAGTGGCTGCCCCTTTTGAATGTTTAATCCTACCCTAACAATCAATTCGGCATATTCTTCTAATTTTTCTTGAAATGTCATCTTACCTTTTCCCCTTTTTGTTCACCATTTTGGAGGAGCCCTCCACTAAATTCCCACGATACCAAACCTTTTGTACTGGCTTGCTAGGGAGTCCCTTTGTCCATTTCTTATATGTTTTTTCATCCGGATACGATAAGAGCGTTAATACTTCCCCATCGTTCCCTGCTCTTCCAGTTCGTCCGGATCGGTGTAAATATTGCTCGATTGAATGTGGCACGTCTACGTGTATAACATGTGTCAATCCGGAGATGTCCAAACCTCTAGCAGCAACATCAGTAGCAATCATGATGTTCACTTTTCCATTTTTAAAATCATCTAACGCTTTCTTTCTTTCCTCTTTTTTCATCTCTGAATGTAACGCTACAATAGGAGCATCACGATAAGATAGCTTCGCATCCTTCATTTGAAGCTGGTCTAAGCTATTCACAAACGCCAAGCCTTTCATATCTTTCATATGAGAAAGTCTTCTTAAAAATTCTGTTTTTTCTCGTTGCTCTACTTTCACGAAACTATGAACAACATCACCTTGAGCAGGAATGTCCTCTTTAGAGATACTTATTCGAACAGGATCTTTCATCATTCTTTCTGCAACTAATTCTATTTCTTCCGTAATCGTGGCCGACGTGACGACAATTTGTCTCTCAACAGTTGCTTCGATTAATGATTTCACTGTTGTTCGATGATCTCTACTTAGAAGCTGATCGCCTTCATCTAACACAATCATACGTACCTCATGCATTTTCAGCTTCTTCACTCTCATTAATTCCTGTAATCTACCCGGTGTCCCTACGACAATATGCGGCTTCTTCTTTAAGGCATCTATTTGTCTGTTTATATTTGCTCCACCAATTAACTGCGCTACCGTAACCTCAGAACCTGAAGCCCACTCTCTTAGCACTTCTATAATTTGCATCCCTAATTCCTGAGATGGGACCATAATAAGCCCCTGCGTCTGCTTCTTGGAAGGATCCACCTTTTGTAATAAAGGCAGGACATAGGCAAGCGTCTTCCCTGTCCCAGTTGGAGATTCTGCTACTATATCAGAGCCATCCAGCATAGGAGGGATTAACTCAGTTTGTATTGGCATTTCAAAAGAAAAATTAGCTTTCTTCCATTTCGCCTGTAAATGTTCATTTAATTGATCTATCACTGTCAAATTTCTCTCCACCTAAATTGTATTTATACTCAAGTGTACCACATTTCCAATCGAAATCAGATATATTAGATATTCTATGCAATATAAAAAAGTGCACTCCTTAGAATGCACTTTTTCGTTCATTTTCCACTAAATATTTTTTCGTCAGCTCATATAGATTTAATTCATATAATTGTCTTCCATCAGCTTTATATATACCGTGATTTACTAAATCCTCTATCATGAAATCTCTTTTTTCCTCTATTTTAGAATCTTTCTTTATCATCATTTGTCTCTCTCCTTACATTCTCATGCAAGAAATATTTACCCGTTACCTTCTTTGTATAAACTTCTATCCCGTAGTTTTTTAAAGAGTCGAGTAAAAGCAGGATACTTATACTTCAATATCCGGTAAATGATAAAGCCCACTAGCGCACCTAATGAATTTAACCAGAGATCGTCTACGTCACTACTTCTATGCTGCGGCAACTGCATTATTTCTATAGCCAAAGAAATGCTTAGACCAATGAAAACTGTAAATAGACCATTTTCTAGTTTTGTAAATAGGAGAGGTAACAGAAAACCTAAAGGAACAAATAGAATGATGTTCCCTAAAAAATTTATATAGAAGGGCTCCCAGAATCTAAGATAAATAATAGCATTATACGTTTCCCTAAAAACACGAAAAAACTCGAGATTTACATGCTCAATGGAAGGCTCTGTCAAACCGTTCTTAGGCAGGATCGTTTGAGAGAACAACCCAATCATCACTAAAACGAGAATAAAAATGCCCATTTCATGTAGCCATTCCCGCCATTCAAAGCCCCTCTTTTTCCATCTAAGTAGTCTCCAGATTAAAACTAAAGGAAGTGCAATTAATATAAAAAATAGCATATCATCTAAATAATTTATAATCACTTGCATGTTTTTTTCACTCCCACCTATATAACGATTTTAGTAGAAGGGTGGTTCGCTATCAATCATAACATTGAAAATTAGAATTTTCTGCTGATTTTCTTTCTTTTCTACGGTAAAGTTATTAGAAAGAGAATGACGGAGGCGAACAAATGAAAGCTTTGTTTTTTGATTTAGATGATACGTTGCTATGGGATAAGAAAAGTGTGGAGACCGCCTTTCTAAAAACATGCAACTATGCTGCCAGCAAGACAGGAATGGAGGCTAGTTGTTTAGAAAAAGCTGTAAGAGAAGAAGCAGAACGATTATATGATACATATGAAACTCGTCCATTCACTAAAATGATTGGCATTAATCCCTTTGAAGGTCTGTGGGGAACCTTTGATGACCCAGGGGAAGACTTTCAAAAAATGAAGGCTCTTATCAAAGACTATCAAGTGGATACTTGGACTGGAGGATTAAGAAAATTAGGTATAGAAGACGAGAAACTAGGAATGGAGCTTGCCGCATATTTTCCGGTTATGCGAAAAGAAAGTCCCTTTGTATATGAAGACACCTTTGAAATTTTAGCATACTTAAAAGGAAAGTATACGTTACTTCTTATGACAAACGGCTCTCCAAGCCTTCAAAACAAGAAGCTTTCTATCACGCCAGAAATCGCGCCTTACTTTGACCACATCGTAATCTCAGGCGCTTTCGGCAAAGGCAAACCAGACCCCTCCATCTTTATGCATGCGTTAGAGCTAGCCTCTGTTTCTAAGGAGGAAGCGCTAATGATCGGAGACAACTTAATGACTGATATTCTCGGAGCCTCAAAAGCTGGTATTAAATCAGTATGGATTAATCGGGAAAATAAAAAGCCTTCCACCGATGTCATTCCTACATATACCATTACAAGCTTAAGAGAATTACTACAAATCTTAGAGGAACCAAACCAATAAAACACAAGCTCCTATATGATCCTGAGACTTCTGGTAAATAGAAAATTTTATATACAATGACTGGGTGACACAATGAAAATCCACGTCATAAAAAAAGCGAGCAAGTGAACAATGATCATTCACCTACTCGCGATAAAACTCTTAGAGAGATTTTACAAGCTTTCTTCTCTCTAAGAGGTTCTTTTATTTACAAGTTAATAGCTGTGGCATCATAAATATCTTCTAAGCCCTTTAACCGGCCGATACCACTTTCCTCTACCGCTTTGTCAATAGAGAGCATCATAATGGCATCTCCGCCAATCTCTGAGCGGCCTACTTGCATTGTCGCAATATTGACTCCTTCTTTTGCGAGTAATGTCCCAACACGACCGATTGCACCCGGCTGATCCTTATGTCGAATGAATAGCAAATGCCCTTCAGGTACTACATCCACGATAAAATCATCTACCCTCAAGATTCGAGGACCTAAACCATTGAGTAACGTCCCTGAAACTGTTCTTGTTTCCTCGGCCGTTTTCACTTCGACAGTAACGAGACTTGTAAAGCCCTTGGATTTTGATGTTTTCTGCTCATTTACTACAATACCAATACGTTCTGCATGATATTGAGCATTTACATCGTTAACAGACTCACCCAGCTTGCTTTTTAGTAGGCCCTTTACTGTATTTCTGGTTAAAGGCTTCACCTCTACGTTAGCTAAGTCTCCTGAATAAGTAACATTTAATTCCTCGGGCACTCCTGTAGTAAGATCGCTCAAGAAAGACCCAAGCTTTTCAACCAGATGAAAGAAGGGTTCTATTTTTGCCATTACATCCTTCGATACTGATGGTAAGTTTACCGGATTCTTCACTACCCCTCCTTGTAAAAAGCTAACGACATCATAAGAAACATCCACTGCTACGATTTCCTGTGCCTCTACCGTACTAGCTCCTAAGTGCGGAGTAGCAATCACCTGTGGCAAAGTTAGCAGGCGATGATCTACAAAAGGCTCTTCTTCAAATACATCAAGCGCTGCACCAGCAACCTTTCCTGATACAATAGCATCATAAAGTGCGTCCTCATCAATTATGCCGCCACGAGCACAGTTGATAATTTGAACACCTTCCTTCATTTTCTCAAAAGCCTCTTTATTAATTAAATGACGCGTTTCCTTTAGTAACGGTGTATGAACAGTGATAAAATCTGCTGCCTTTATAACCTCGTCGATTGTCCCGAATTCTACACCAAGCTTTTCAGCCTTCTCAGGAGTTAAAAATGGATCATAAGCAATAACATTCATCCGTTGACCCTTTGCTCTTGCAGCTACCTCCGCACCAATTCTGCCTAATCCTACGACACCCAAAGTTTTGTTTTTCACTTCCACTCCTATGTAGCTTTTCCGATCCCATTTTTGATTTTTTAAGGCATGGAATGCTTGAGGTATTTTTCGAGCAAGTGCCATAAGCATCGCAATTGTATGTTCCGCTGCTGAATTTGTATTACCGTCAGGAGCATTAACTACGATAATTCCACGCTCGGTAGCAGCAGAGAGGTCGATATTATCCACTCCTACTCCAGCTCTGCCGATTATCTTTAGATTAGTCCCTCTCTCGATTATTTCTCTTGTAACTTGTGTCTGACTGCGCACGAGTAATGCATCATATTCACCAATTTTTTCAGCTAATTCTTCTCTGCTTAAAGAGGTATCTGTTACAATCGAGAACCCTTCTGCCTCTCTTAAAGGAAAGATACCCTCTTCACTAAGTGGATCGCTAATTAGAATTTTGAACATAGTTAGTTCGCTCCTTCCCCTAAATAGACTTGTTGAGCTGCGGCTATACCTTTACCAAGCTCTATGTTTTTCCCTATCTTTTTCAATACTACCTCCATTGCACTTATCAGTTGCAGCTGATCTGCTGGAGAACAATAGCCCATATGCCCAATTCGAAGAATTTTACCGGTAAGGTGCTGTTGCCCGCCGGCAACCGTAATCGCAAACTCTTTCTTTAATACTTTTCGAAATTCCTCTGGATCGAAATCAGCCGGCTGGACTGCTGTCACAGTAGGAGATGCTGAGACGTCTTCTGTTAGAAGCGGTATGCCGTGCGCCTTACATGCTGCTCGAGTCATGTTTTTCATTAGCTCATGCCTTGCATATACGTTCTCCAGCCCCTCTCGCTCTAATAGCTCCAATACTTTTTCTAATCCAAACAATAGAGAAATGGCAGGCGTAAATGGTGTCGTATCCTTTTCTAGGTTATCTCGGTATTTCCTTAAATCTAGATAAAAGCGTGGCTGCTCATTCTCCTCTACTACTTTCCACGCTCTTTCACTTACCGCAATAAAGGTCAAGCCTGCCGGTAGCATAAAAGCCTTTTGTGAGCCCGTTACCACTACATCAATTCCCCATTCATCCATCTTGGTTTCCACACCAGCTACACAGGAAACTCCATCTACCACTAGTAAGGCATTAGACACTTCTTTTATCGCCTTTGCAAGCTCTGAGATGGGGTTTAATACACCCGTAGAAGTCTCACAGTAAGTAGAGAATACTACCTTTATCTCTGGATGATTCTGTACGTAGGCTTTGACCTCTTCAGGATTTAATGCTTTCCCCCACTCCACCTTTATCACATGTGTTTCGATACGAAAGGATTCACATATTTTTGTGAATCGTTCTCCAAATGCTCCCGTCTCTACAACTAGTACTTCGTCTCCTGGTTTTACGACATTGACTACTGCAGTCTCTAAACCGGCAGTCCCACTCCCAGCTATCATCATCACTTCTTGATTTGTACCAAATATTTTTTGGAGTCTCGGAGCAATTCGCTTTAGTAAATCTGACGTCTCTTTCCCACGATGCCCGATCATTGCTTGATTCATCGCTTGTTGTACACTTGGCGGGATTGGAGTCGGGCCTGGAATACGTAAAATTGTTTGATCTTGTAACATTTTTATTTCCTCCTTTTTTTAAAAACAAAAAAAGCCCTTCGATTCCTTACATCATGTAAGGGACGAAGAGCTTGTATAAACTCACGTGGTACCACCCAATTTTCGCTAAAACGCAGCATCTCTAAGACATAACGTGTCTTCACGGACCAACCTACTTAGGAGCTCGTTCTCCCTTTCAACCAGTCAATTCCGGAGGGCTACCTTTTCAAACAGAATCACTGATTTTCACCTACCATCAGCTCTCTAGGGATTTCTAATTTGCAAGGCCTATCTCCATCAAAATTGTTTGATTATTTGAATTAAACCTATCATACGCAAGGTATTTTAAATTGTCAATATAGTCTGATAACTTGTAAGCGCTATCATTTTTTTTAAACCTCTTAAACCCTTGAAATACCTGTATTTTCAAAAGAAATTTTTTTATTTAAAGTTCGTCTATCTTTCGATTTTCATCCAAAAACACTATTTAAACAGATAATCACAGGGATAAAAACGAACAATAATTCCATAACACAACTATTTATTCGTGTCATTTAAATGGAATATAAAGAATATTCATTATCTTATTGACGTTTTATCTGTTAATTTGTACACTGTATAAAAACATTTGTTTATTCTGTATACACAAAAATATAAATTTATCATAAGGATTTGATGATATGAAAGTATGTAAATTCGGAGGTACCTCTGTGGCTAGTGCAGCCCAAATACAGAAGGTTGCAGCTATTCTCCTTGCCGATCCAACTAGAAGAATAGCCGTTGTATCTGCTCCAGGTAAAAGGCATGAAAATGACGTAAAGGTAACTGATTTACTTATTCAGTTAGGTTTAAGTGCTATTAAGGGAGAAGATATAGAAGCAGCTCTTAAGCTCGTATTAGATCGATATAGAGAAATTGCTTTAGAGCTAAAGATTGAGGCTCCTATCATGCAAATTATTGAAGAAGATTTAAGGAAGAGAGTTACTGAATACCAAACCCATAACTTTTTAGATATCATCAAGGCTAGCGGGGAGGATAACAACGCAAAACTAGTAGCTGCATATTTATCTAGCCGTGGAATTCCTGCTCGATATATGAACCCAAAGGATGCGGGTCTAGTTGTAAACGACTTTCCAGAAAGAACATTTGCATTACCAGTGTCTTATCAAAATTTAAAGGAGTCGCTTCAACATAATGACTATGTCTCAGTTTTTCCAGGATTTTTTGGTTTCACACAGGCAGGCGAACTCCGAACCTTTGACCGTGGTGGCTCAGATATAACAGGCTCTATTCTAGCAGCTGCAGTTCAAGCAGACCTTTACGAAAATTTTACAGATGTTAACTCTGTATTTTGTGCTAACCCGAAGGTCATCCATAATCCAGAAGAAATCCAAGAGATTACGTATAGGGAAATGAGGGAGCTGTCTTATGCAGGCTTCTCCGTCTTCCATGACGAAGCATTGATGCCAGTGTATAAACTTGGTATTCCCGTATGTATTAAAAATACAAACAATCCTGGAGCACCAGGTACCAAAATTGTTAATGTGCGAAAGGAAAACAGACGTCCAATTACAGGTATTTCCGCAGATAGTGGTTTTTCCATTCTATATGTGAGCAAGTACTTGATGAATAGGGAAATTGGATTTGGAAGAAAGCTATTACAGATTTTAGAAGAAGAATATATTTCCTATGAGCACACTCCATCCGGACTCGATGATATTTCTGTTATCTTTAGAAGCCATCAGCTCAATCCGGAAAAGGAGAAGAGAATTATATCCAGAGTGAAGGAAGAGCTACAAGCGGAGGATGTCCATTTCCGACATGACTTTTCCATGATTGTGTTGGTTGGGGAAGGTATGAACAACAGTACTGGTCTTGCCGCAAGAGCAGCAACTGCCATTGCTAGAACAGGGGCTAACATTGAAATGATCAACCAAGGGTCTTCGGAAGTCAGTTTGTCCTTCGGTGTTCATCAGAGCAGTGAAGAAAAGATTCTTCGAGAGTTATATAAAGAATTTTTTACTCCTGTTCCAGTCTAAAATAATTTGGTGAATTTTGGGGATAACATTCATGATTATCCCTCCTTTTTTATATACTGTTATATCTTTTAAAAAAGGAGAGTTTCATGTCCATCTCTGAAATAAAAAAGAAAGCTAGGCAATCCCTCCAAAACAATTGAGGAAAATCAGTCCTATTAGTAATCATCTTTTTCGCCATTCAGATGTTATTAGTTAACGCAGTAAAGAATTTGATTGTCGTAAAAACAACGCTCATTGTAGCAAAAATCTCCGGCATTGTAGCACTTTTTCCAGAAACACTACACCTACCAAGCAATACCATCTACCCGAGAACATCAAAGCTCTTGCATTCGATAAATGCCATCTCTCTTCTCATAGGAGACAAGCGTCATCAAATTACTGATTTTCTTCAAAGCTCCGGTTTTTGTATAGCCCATTTTCTCATACAAGTAGCAGTTCTTCTCTTCCTGAAGGATTGTATCAAGCTCCCATACAGTTGCCTCTGGATATAGCGACTCTATACGCTTCATAACAATTTGGGCCAAACCTCTGCCTTGATATTGATCCAGAATATTAATCATATGTAATCTCATTACTCCTGAATCTTTCTTGTACACATGGACACTGCCTGCTAGTTTATGATCAACTATGATTTTATAAAATGTGCCTTGCTCCATTCTTTCCATAAAGCGTGTAAAGGTTTGATTGACAGGAGTTGTTTCATGATCTTGATATTTATCATATAATGGCTGAAAGACCTGTTTCTGTAGATGATATAAGTGTTCTGCATCGGTAGGCTTAGCCTTTTGAAGACTTATTCCGGAAGCAAGCACTTCAAAGATTTCATCCAGAATATGATAAGGGATGAACTCTCCTTTAAGAACCATTTCTCTAATTTCTTCCACACTTGCCCACCTAGCATCAGCAACCTCCTCATATTGAAGGCTCCATTCAGTTACATTTTGCCTTATTAGAAAATGATCATCAAAGCCCCTGGAAAATCTGACAGTAAATAAAACCTCTGCTGCTTCTATATCTAAATCTATTCCAAGCTCTTCCTTTGTTTCCCTGACAGCAGCCATTTCAGGAGTTTCCCCGCATAAAACAGAGCCTGCAGCTGAGCAATCCCACATATTTGGCCATCCTTTTTTCCAAGGCTGTCTTTTCTGAATCAATAGCTTCCCTTCATCGTTTACAATCCAGACATGCACTACCTGGTGAAAGGTATCCTTCGGCATTTCTTCTTCTCTTATGTGTGTTTTTCCTGTATTCTCTCTGTATTCATTGAACACATCCCATATTTCCATTCTCCCACCCTCTCTCTTTCCATTAAGAATATCATAGTTCATTTGACAAAAACTATTAAATATGAGATGATGATGGTCGTTAACAATTTGGGTAGACATAGTCTAAAGAAATTTGGCATTCTACTATGTGTTTTTGATAATACTTATTCACACTGGAGCGACTATAGGGTCGCAAGGACGTAAAAGCAGGTAGGGTTTACGTTGCTTAGGTTAGAAAGCAACCAGTGGACAATTTACCGCGGCATTGAAAGCGTGACTTTCATGGAAAATGATCTCCGATTTATATCGGATTGATAATGAATATTCAAAGATTATGATTACCTACAAAAAATCAAAGGCTGGTCTCTTCCATAGAGATCAGCCTTTGTCCAATTATGCCGTTACTTTTCTTTTGTTGTATTCTACAAATGTCCATAAATAGATGAAGCCGCTCAATAAGGCAAGCACTGCAAGAACTACAAATGTCCAGGAGTACCCCACTAGTACAGATAACGGTAACACAAGTGGTGCGATAGTCCGACCGATAGTATAACGCAAGCTTGCCGCAGCAAAGTATTGCCCTCTCATTTCCTCTTTGGCCAGCTTAGAAACAAAACTCTCCTGTAAGCCAACTGTAGCAAGCTCTCCAAATGTAAATATACCCATCGCTAAAATAAGTACCCAAAAATTAGTGGTCATCGGGAAAACGAGCATGGAAACTGCATACAAAAAGGAAGACAGGAAGAAAACCCATTTCTCCGGATATTTTGTCATCCATCTCGTTATAAACACCGTTAGCATGACTACTAATAACCCATTCTCCGATAACAGGATTCCATATGCTCCCTCTCCTGTTACAGCCCATTCTCGATTAAAGAGATTTCCTAACACTTGCTTATCCATCATCCCCTCTAAATAAACAGGAATCAATAAATCTAATTGCATATAAGTTTGTGCCAGAAGAATGCCACCAATGATGAATAAGAAAAACACTTTATCCTTTACAATCAACCCATAGGCCTTTACTTGATTTACCATGACTTGTATCCAATTATCTCCGCTATTGACCATCAGCTTTTGTTTCATTTCATTAGAAAGCGTCTCTTCCGTCAAGAATCGAAGAGCAAATCCAACAATACAGAAAATAATCCCAGCAGCTAATAATAACGCAAAACGATATTGGAAGAACAACACAGCACCAACTATCGGTCCGATTACTACCGAAATATTAATGGATGTATAAAATACAGAGAAGACAGTACTTCTATCCTTCTCTGGCACTACATCCGCAACAATTGCCTGACTGGCCGGATGATAAAAGGATCCACACATACCTGCTATAGTAAATGCCACATAAGCCAACCAAGGGGAATCTAGCCAAGGCGAATTTCCCATAGCGAATAAAATAAATGCAAGTCCTTGTGCCGTTGCAGAGAAAAACAGCATCGTCCTCCTACCGAATCGATCCGCACAATATCCCCCTACAAGATTTGCAGCTACCGAAAACAACTGAGAAAACACCAGTAATACCCCTGCAACACTCGCACCGAACTCTTCAGCAAAATAGATAGCTAAAAAAGGAAAAACCATCCAAAAGCTTAGATTACTAAAAAACTCCCCGAATAAACGAACCTTTAAGGCTCTATCCCAATCTCTAATTCTCATAAAATTCCCTCACTTTTAATAACCTAGACAATCCTATCACAGAAATCTAAGATTCGGAATAGTCGAAAGTCTAAAAAAGTAATACGTATCAGGTTAGCCTAGAATATCAAGTAAGCATATATACATAGGTTGGTTGACTTCCGCAAGTATTAGAAGCAAAACCGTAAGTATTCCTTAAGGAAGTGCAGGTAAGCAATACAACATCGCAAGTAACTTTGTAGGCACGCAAGTATTTGTTGCTACATCGCAAGTATTGGGTATAAACTGGATATTAATTTACCTATAAAAAAATTAAAAACGCACGGCATAAAGCCATGCGTCATCTCTTCATACTTAATCTCTAATAGTAACAGCTGTACCCGTAGCTACACACATCATCATGCCATCACGGATGGTTTCGAAATCTAGGTCCACTCCAATGACTGCGTTTGCTCCTAGTTTACTAGCTTGAACTTTCATTTCTTCTAAAGCAATTTGTCTTCCCTCAGAAAGCTTGTTTTCATAGGCAGAACTTCTACCCCCCACTATATCGGTTACAGAGGCAAACAAATCACGGACAATATTAGCCCCCATGATTGCTTCTCCTATAACGATGCCGTGGTAGGCTTCAATAGTTTTTCCTTCAACAGTGTTGGTTGTCGTCACTAGCATTCTAATTCCTCCTTTAAAAGCTTCTAGCTATATCATACACCAGCTTCTTTCATTTTCACCCAGGAATTCTTCTAAAATTATTACAGAATGTAAAATTCTAAATGGTTTTAATACTAGATCCTCTTCATACCTTTTTAGACTGTTTTTTTAAGCTACGAAAGCCTTCTATAAAAATTTCAGGGTTTTCTTGCACATTAAAAGAGAAAACACCTTGATTTGTATGCAAATAGAGCATGCCAGCACCAAAGGAAAACGGTTTATAGGAAATATCGTGTACATGCTGGAGCTCGAAGCTCTTTTCCGCTGTCCGAATACCTTCTATAGTCATCTCGATTTCCAATTGCTTCTCGATTTGTTGCATCTGAAAGTAAAAATCAATTTGCCTTTCAACTTCTATATAAATCATCAGATATTTACTCAAATACAAACACCTCCTAGCTCTTCTTTAGTGTATCATGTTTGTAATGAATTATTCAGAAAAGAGGAATCGGAGTGCTAAAAGCTGTTTTATTCGACCTAGATGGAACCCTTTTAAACAGAGATGCTTCCTTATCAAAATTTATAGCAAGTCATTTTAATAGTTTGCGAAATGTCCTATCTGATGTGGATGAACAGCAATTCTGTTCACGGTTTATCGAGCTTGATAACAGAGGGTATGTATGGAAGGATCAAGTTTATCGACAATTAATCAAGGAATACAAAATAGAAGGCTTGACTGTGGAAGAGTTACTTCTCTATTACAGCCATAATTTTAAGCAACATTGTGTAGCATTTCCAAACTTACACTCTACGCTAAAGGAATTAAAGCAAATGTCCCTAACACTTGGTATTATCACCAATGGAAAGGGCCAATTCCAAATGGATAATATACATGCGCTAGGGATTGAATCTTATGTTGATACTATTTTAATTTCAGAATTAGAGGGAATAAACAAACCAGATCCGCTCATTTTCCAGCGAGCATTAAGCAAATTAGGAGTAAGCCCCCATGAATGTGTCTACGTGGGTGATCATCCAATCAATGATATTCAAGCTGCAAATGCAGTGGGAATCCACACCATTTGGAAGAAGGATCCTAGCTATCATTGTTTAGAAGCAAACCATGTAATAGATGATTTATCAGAAATACCTCCCATTATCAAAAGCATCATTAAATAAGCTTGGCAAATTCAGAGGTTTGAATCTCCAGCTTTTCCGACGCCTTGGATATATCCTTGAATTCCTCTAAGGCTATTCTGATCTCGTCCTGGCTCTTCTCAATGATTTTCTGAGTCTGACTATTACTAACAGCAACTTTGTTCACTTGCTTCGTAATACCTTCGATATTATCACGTACTTCTACAATAGACGCTTCTACTCTTGCAGCCAGTTTCCTAACCTCCTGTGCAACGACGTTAAAGCCTCTACCATGTTCCCCTGCCCTTGCAGCTTCAATCGCTGCATTTAGGGCAAGGAGATTTGTTTGTGAAGCAATTTCCCGGATTGTTTGGACAATTCCTTTTATAGAATCGGCCTGCATCTGAAGACTCTCTAGTGAGGCAGTATTTTCTTGAGAACTGATTGCTATATCGTCAATTCGTTGAAGTAATTCCTCACTTTTCCCCATCCCTATATCCGCTCGAGTCCGAAGATTCTCAGACATTGCTTTTAATTCCTCTGTCACGTTTTCTAATATTAAATGACGTTCTGTCACATTACTTGCAACTAACGATACACCAAGGACCTTTTTGTTCTTTCCAAAAACAGGCATATAAGAAGCCTCAAACATAACACTTTTGTCATGCTTATCTCTTCTTTCAACCTTGTTAAAATAAGACTTTCCTGCGAATAAGTCCTTCCAGAATTGCTCGTATGCAGGGCTATTCACAAGCGTTGGAAAGCAAAAATCTTTATGAAACTTTCCATACACCTCATTTACCGTATACCCCAGCTCCTTAGCAAAATTCTCATTTACGTAAGCAACCTGACGATTATGGTCAAAGCGGATGATGGCAAGATTTCTTTCCAATGCCTCAACAACTGTCATATCATTTACTTCTTCTGTTTGCTGAACATGCTTCACGCTATTTCCCCCATCATTCAAACGGCGCATAATTCTCTAAATCTAAAACCGTTTCTTTCTCTAACACTAATCTAGCAAGCTCCGCTCCCACAAATGGTCCTGCTGTTAATCCAGAAGCTCCTAATCCATTTGCAAAGAAAATATTCTCATATCCTGGCAGCTTTCCGAAGACCGGCAAATGACCCGGAGTATAAGGGCGGAAACCAACCCTTACTTCTTCTATTTTTACATTTTTCAGAGAATTTGCAATACTTATCGCGTGGTGGAGCAATTCTTTTTTCCCTTCCTCCGTCACCGAGCTGTCGTAACCAGTATTTTCTTCATACGTAGATCCTGCGACGATTCTGCCGTTATCGAATGCAAGCATATATTGGCTACTCGGCGGCAATAAAACCGGCCAAGCGCTTGTATCTGTCTCTTCCAGTTGAAAATGCATAATCTGCGCTTTTTGAAAGGTCACATTTGCATCAATATCCAGCTGTTTGGGAAGCTCGTTCCCCCAAGCTCCTGCAGTTAAAATGATCTTATCGGCATTAATGGGAGTCCCATCAACCAATAATCTGCCGTCTGAAAAGGAAGCACTTCCCTTAATTATTTTTGCTCCCAGTTTCTTAGCAGCATCCTTTAATGCGGAAGTTAAGGCTTTTCCATCTACTCTAGCTCCTCCTTCTATAAACAAGGCATGATGTTCAGCTGTAACAAGGGGGAAAAGCTTCCTCACTTCTTCACTCGATAAGATTCTTACTTCTCCAATTTCAGGGGCATCCTCTTTTTTCTCTACTGTTCTTTGAAGCATTTTTTGTAGCTTTGCTTCCTCATCGTGCAAGGCAATGGCTCCCACTTTTTTATAGCCAGTTTTTCCTGTTTGAAGCTCCGCTAGCTCTTGAATAAGAGTAGGATAATATCTAGCACCATGCTTCACAAGCTGATACCATTTTTTATTTCTTCGCTGTGACACCCAAGGACAAATAATCCCAGCAGCTGCTGCAGATGCTTGTCCCTCATCCTCTCGATCTATTAAGGTAACATCAACCTTGTACCTCGCCAAATGATAAGCGGTGGAGGCTCCTAAAATTCCTCCACCCACTACTATATAAGACATTCTATTCCACTCCACTTTCTAAAATCGAAAAGCTAACACTTTCACAATCAATTTGGGCCATCGCCCCGTATGGTAGGATAAATTTCGGCTCTGTATGTCCAAAATTCATATTATATAAGACTGGCAGCTCGGTTAGACCAAGCTCCTGTAAGATTCGCAAGATGGATTGTTTGTATTCCTGATAGTATTTTTCATGCTGCGGTTTTCCAAAGATAATTCCTTTTGCTTGTTGAAGTATCCCCTGTGAGCCATAATTCCTTAACCAATATTCTATATAACTTGGTTCTGGGTGATCCTCTGAGGTTTCAAAGAACAAGATGCTATCCCTCCAAGCTGCCTCTTCTGGCCATAGCTTTGTACCCTTCGCAAACTCTAACACATCAATACAACCACCTATTAAACGCCCCTCTGCAAGCCCTTTTCCTTGCAGCAGCTCATAGCCTTGATTTTGTGTCATTGGCCTCTTCTTATGCTTATTTTCTTCAATCCATTCAAGTCTTGTGCTTGTCCATTCCTTCGCAGGTTTTATTTCTCCTATTGGATCAGTTGAAAACAAGGTCTTTCTTACAGCTTCAGCGGTATACTCATGCATTTCTACATTTTCAGCAAAATCCATTAATATGGAAGGTCCATAAAAGGAGGATAATCCAGCCTTATGGCACAACAAATGGGTAATGGTCGTATCTGAATAGCCTATGAGTACCTTTGGATTGTTCTTTATTATCTCGAAATCAATATATGGCAATAAACGAATGCTCTCGCTTCCCCCAATATTAGAAAAAATCCCTTTAATAGTTGGATCAGCAAATGCGTTCATTAAATCCTCCGCTCTTGCCTTTGGATTTTCATATACAAAAGCAGTCCCCTTTAAACTGTTTGGCATGGCTACTACCTCTAAATCAAATACAGTCTTCAATCTCTCTACCCCTTGCTCGTATCTCCATCTTAGCTCTGGGTCTCCAGCTCCTCCCCAGGACAAGCTAATTGTAGCTACTTTATCACCCGGCTGCAGCATTTTCGGCTTTTTTAACATTCTTTTCCACTCCTTTAACTAAGATTATAAAACAAATTGGAGAGATAGACCGCTATATTTTTAAGGTCTTGTTATAAGCAAAAGCGTAACGACAGAAAGAATTATTCCATATTGTAAAGAACAACTCAATAAGAACCACCTTACACCGGTGTTGCTATCACTCTGGAGCAACCGGTAAAATAACCCCCTCCCCACCTTGATTTACACATACCCTTGCTCTACTCAGAATAACTGATTAGACTTTCCTTTTTACCTACCCTTCTTTTTACGTCCATATTTTAGTAAAATGTGTAATAAGTATATTATTCAAAACTTGGAAGAAGGTCTGCTTGATGAATATTCCCTTTACCAAAATGCACGGTTGTGGAAATGATTACATATATATAAATTGCTTTGAGACGGATATTCAACATCCAAAAGAGCTAAGCAAAGCCATGTCTGATCGTCGATTTGGGATTGGGAGTGATGGCCTTGTTTTAATTTGCCCTTCTGAAATTGCTGATGCAAAAATGAGAATGTTTAACACAGACGGCAGTGAAGGAAAAATGTGTGGGAATGCGATTCGATGTGTTGCCAAGTATGTGTATGACCGTAATATTGTACGAAAAGAGACACTCACTATTGAAACGCTTAGCGGTATAAAAACAATCGATTTAACAGTAGCAAATGGGGACGTGCAAACTGCCACAGTAGATATGGGCAAGCCGATCTTAGAGCCAAAGGATATTCCCATGAGCGTTGAAGGAGTTGAGCCTTTCATCAACCAGGCGATAAATGTGGAAGGAAAAACATATTCTATTACTCCAGTATCTATGGGCAATCCACATTGCGTACTGTTTTGTGAAGACATCTACTCTCTCGACTTACCGAAAATCGGACCTTTATTTGAACAGCATCCTCTCTTTCCCGAGGGAGTGAATACTGAATTTATACAAGTAGAGAATAAGACCTCCTTACGAATGCGTGTATGGGAGCGTGGAAGCGGAGAAACTTGGGCATGTGGTACAGGAGCATGTGCCTCTGTAGTAGCAGCTGTTCTAAATGGCTACTGTGATAAGAACACAGATGTTACAGTGAAGCTACTTGGTGGAGATCTTATCATCCGTTACACAGATGATACGGTGTATATGACCGGACCAGCCACTACCGTTTTTGATGGTGTGTATAGCTGGAATAATACATAAGACTTAAGACCCTCAAATCACAAAATGATTTAAGGGTCTTTATTCTTAATAATATATAAAGAAACTAAGGTATCTACCAGTTTATAATCGAAATGTAATGATACTGGAAATATTGTGTAATAATTCTGTAATATTCAACTGTTACTATATAATTAGACTAAATAGCAGGGGGAAAGTGTATTTTGAAGAAAATCTTAGGCACACTTATCATGACAATTGCATTATTGGTCAGCGGAGTAAACATTGCGAATGCCGCAACTACTACTCATACAGTAGAAAAAGGAGAGACATTATATAGCATCTCCAAAACGTACAAAATATCAGTAAACAAATTGAAATCATGGAATAATTTAAAATCAGACAAGATTAAAGTTAACCAAAAGCTTACACTTGTAGCAAGCTCTAAAAAAACATCGAAGAAAAAACCATCACGTTCAAATGATAAGGTTGAAAAGGAATTTGTTGTTTCAGCAAGTGCCTTCACAGCTAATTGTAATGGCTGCTCTGGTATCACCACTACCGGTATAAATTTAAAAAAGAATCCTGACGTTAAAGTAATTGCTGTAGATCCAGATGTCATCCCACTTGGTACAAAGGTATATGTGGAAGGCTATGGATACGCAATAGCTGCTGATACGGGAGGAGCTATTAAAGGAAATAAAATCGATGTTTTCTTCCCATCAAAGACGGAAGCTTATAAATGGGGTCGTAAAAAAGTAACCATTAAAATACTAGAATAATCTAAGTAGGGGGTGTCCCATAAGTAAAAAACTTATGGGACACCCCCTTCCTTCTTTGACAGATATCTGCGCTATGTAGCATTGCTCCTGCGGTGGTCGCATCAAAATGCCACCACCGCAGGAGCAATGGGACCGTCTCAAAATGGCTTTTCAGACGGCCCCTTTTTTGATGGTCATGAATCTATTTTACTGATGTATTCTTTTATTCCACAGATAACTCGCTTATAATAACTCATCTCATGAGGAACAAAATCCTTTCTCTCTACCATCCTGCTAATAGAGATTCGATTTCCCTCCATATAGAGTATGCCTTCTACCCCCATAACCCGACGCTTATCAAGAAATAACGCCTCAAAGTCCGAAAAACTACCCTTCACTATTCCCGAAACCTCTTCTTCTTGGAGACGGAAATCCTCTAAAGAAGCCTCGTATCTATATAAATATGTATGAATGAATTCTCTATCTATCTGTTTATCAGAAGAAATTGTCGTAGGGATTACTCCCAGGGAATCAAGGTCCTCAAAGTAAAGGTCTATCCCAAGCTCTTCCTTCACTTCTCGAATTCCATCTTTTACAGTTTCGTCAGCAAGGAGATGACCTGCTGCTGTTATATCCAACAGACCAGGATAGTTCTCTTTTTGGTCACTTCGAAGCTGTAAATAAATCATCCAACTTCCCTTCTCTAATCCAACGAACCAGCAGGAAAAGGTCTCGTGCCAAAGACCTTGCTGATGGACCTCTTCCCTCGTAGCTATTCCAATTGGAGATTGATTCTCATCAAAAATTTTTAGCAGCTCCACTTAATCTTCTCCGATATTATTTTTTTTCGTTAACTTCTCTATTAAATCTTCAATTCTTTTCTTTTGATTAGCCGTTTCCTGCTCTAGTATTTTTATGTCGTAATTACCTTCCAATTTATTTACTTCAACGATATCTCCCTCTTTTAATTCGACCTCTATTTCTCCCTTTTCAATTAAAAGCTGCTCCTCTTCCTCGGGAAATTTCAAAAATACCGCGAAGCCTTCCTCAAACCGGTCCAACGTGTACTTCACGCTTATCTCTCCTATCTCTGTTTTATTGTTCTCCAATTCACTTCTAAGCCTTGTCCAGGCTGAGTATACATAATAAGACGATTAATATGAAAAGGAGATACATATGAAAAAAATTTTATTCGTTCTTTTTTCTGCACTTATTAGCATCCTTATTTATTCAACCTCCACTGTACAAGCAGAGGAACTAGAGCGTAACGTAGCTCTTCACGATAAACTAATAGATTTTTCTGATGTCCAAGTTATTCACAACGACACAAAGGTCCCGCTTGATGAAATCTCTAAGTATCTTTACTTAGAGCCATATACAGTTAATGGGAATACCATCATTAAGAAATATAAAAAGGTTTTTATATATTATCCATCTAGCGAAAAAACATATCTAGATGGTAAGCATATTAAATGGTCACCAATTACAGATGTAGATGGCAAGCTCTATATTAGCGTTAAATTCCTTGCGAAGGAGCTTGGATTTAACATTAAATACTTCCCAAATTACAAAACGATACGGATTTTCCGAGATAGCTATCCCTCTATGTCACATAAAGAGTTTGAAAAACTACTCCAAAGCATCGTTGAAAAAAATATATCTTCAAGCTACAAAGCCAACATTTATCTAACCTTTGATGATGGTCCAAACAAGTATACAGTGGCTAACTTAGATATTTTAAAAAAGTATAAGGTAAAAGCCACCTTTTTCTTTTTAGGTAACAACATGCTTGGAAATGAGAAAATTGTTCAAGCGACAGCTGATGGCGGTCATTATATCGGTACTCACAGTATGACGCATGACAAAAAGAAAGTATACAAGGATGCCAAGTCGTTTATTAAGGAAATAAACGAAGGAACTGCGCTAATAAAGAAAATGACGCTCATGGATGCCAAGCTTATAAGAGTTCCATATGGAAGTGTCCCTCATGTAACCAAATCAATAAAAGATGAAATAAAAAATGCTGGATATAAACTATGGGATTGGGATGTAGATTCAAACGACTGGAGATATAAGGATAAAGAGGCGCAACAAATTGTCCGTAATGTCCAAGATGGAATAACAACAGCATATAAAACTGGAGATAAAGACATTGTTGTCCTTCTACACGATCGCAGCCAAACGACCCTTGCCCTTCCGGCGATTATAGAGTGGATTAAAAAAGAAGGGTATCTCCTAAAAAGCTATAATCCAAAAGAGCATATTACACAAAACTTCTTAAAGGATTCTTCTTTGTAAATTTTTGACCTATTTTATAAAGTTTTCAGCGATAACCTTGACATCGTTATTTTCATAGCCTATTATTATCCTTTGTTAAAAGGAAACTAGAATTGGAGAGGAGAAACTCTTCCCTTTTCTAGAAATAACGTGGTTCGAGAACCTCCCACGAAAAAAAACTAAGGAGAAATGAATATGAAAATTAAAACGATGGCGACAAGCGGAATCATCGCAGCACTTTATATTGCTGTTTCGCTTTTGGTGGCGCCCTTCTCTTTCGGTGCGGTCCAATTTAGGATTGCCGAAATGTTTAACCACCTAATTATCTTTAACAAGAAGTATTTCTTTGGTATTGTGCTTGGTGTATTTATCACGAATCTCTTCTCCCCGTTAGGGTTATATGATCTAACATTTGGGGTCGGACATTCCGTTTTGACGTTATCTATCAGTATACTAATAGGTAAATTTGTGAAAAACCAATTGACTCATATGGTTTTAAATACATTGCTATTTACCTTTACGATGTTTATTATTGCGTTCGAGCTTCATCTTGCATTGGAACTTCCTTTCCTATACACCTATTACACGTGTGCAATTGGGGAATTCGTTGTACTTGCAGTGGGTATTCCAATAATGATGGCTTTAAACAAGAGAGTTCAATTTAAAGATTTAATATAAAGTGAAACTTTGATTGGTGGGGGTATTCTTTCATCCCCCACCAATCATTAGTTGAACCAATCGGGCTTTTAGGGACAGTTGACCTCCCACTTAGCTGTCTCATTTCTTTTGCCATCTTGAAGTGGGAGTCTTACTGTCCCTTAATGCGGGATAAAATAAATGTTGACCGGAACAAATTAAATGAGAAGCCCTTATGATTCTTATCAGATGATAGAATCATAAGGGCTTTCTTGTTTGGGGCCTCATGGTTCTCCGCCGTGTCGGACGCAGGAGTCACCGATGCTGCTCCGAACCAATAAGTGTTTCCTACTAAAATTAATTTCGCCTTAAAAAGGAGGTATCTACTGCTTTCAGCGAAGCTTTAATCCAAGTATTCCTTTTCAAATTCAATAGTACTTCGCACGGTGTCAATCGGTCTTACCAAGCTTTCAATATGTTCGCGTTTGTTTTCTAAAAATGGAGGAAGAGATAATTTTTCTCCTAGAGTTTCATATGGCTCGTCACCCATGAAGCCTGGACCATCTGTAGCAAACTCAAAAAGTATGCCATTAGCAACACGAGCGTACAAGGATTGGAAGAAGAAGCGATCGACAAAGCCAGATGTGCTGAAGCCAAAGCTTTCCATTCTGGCAGTCCATTCATCTAGAACGGTCCTATCCTCTACTCGAAACGCTGCATGATGAACTGTACCAAAGCCTTGACGCCCCGGTGGTAATACGACATTTTTCTCGACGATTACCTGTGCCCCGTTTCCTCCTTCTCCTACTTCAAAGAGATGTAACGCCCCATCCTGAGCAATCTCTTTAAATAATAAAACCTTCTCCAATACTTCTTTCATATAGTCAAACTGAGCAATACGAATATGAATTGGACCTAGACCTGTAATAGCATATTCTAATGGAACCGGTCCTTTTTGCCAAGGAGTTCCGGCTGCTATTCCTTCATTGTTCTCATCAGAAACAAGCTGGTATTGTTGATCATCAAAGTCTACAAAGGAGAGAACCTTTTTACCAAATTGCTCCTGAATTCCTGTATGCTTCACCTGAAATTTATCAAAGCGTTTCACCCAGTATTCTAACGCAGCATCACTTGGTACACGAAAACCCGTTTTGTAGATTTCATCTGTTCCATGTGTCCCTTTTGGGATTCCAGGAAAATCAAAGAACGTCATATCCGTTCCCGCTCCACCTACATCATCTGCAAAAAATAAATGGTAGGTCTGGATATCATCCTGATTTACCGTTTTCTTCACTAAACGCATACCTAAAACATACGTAAAAAATTTATAATTTTCTTCAGCACTGCTAGTAATCGCTGTTACATGGTGGATCCCCTTTAAATGATTCATGTCGCTCCTCCTATTTGTCCCTCGTTCAAATATCTTTAATTCGAGATAATTTTATCATGAACTATTTAGACAGTCAAAGAAGGTAGACTTTCGATTAGACATCAACCTGCGTACCGAAATCTTTATTAGTAGCTTGCATATAAACCCCTTGGGCTACTGCTAAATCAAAATAAGCAGCTCCAACTGATTTAAAAAAGGTTATTTCCTTGTCATTTTCACGGCCTGCTCGTTCCCCTGTAACCAGCTTTCCAACTTCACTATGTATCTGTTGGAAAGACCAAATACTCTGGTTTTGTGCATGTATCAGTTCTCCCGCTTCCACCTTTACTCCCTCTGCATCATCAACAACAATCTTTGATGCTCTTGATACGGTTATTTCATCTACTTCTCTCATATGTGGAAGATACGAGCCAACACCGTTTATATGAACACCTTCCTTTAAATCCTCGCCTAGGAAAACGGGCTTTTGCGAGCGTGTTGCACAACAGATTATATCTGCTTGTCTTACCGCCCATCTCACGTCTTCTGACACTTCAATAGGAATGTTGATCCCGAATTTTCGAAGCTTCTCTTTGAATTCAAAAGCCTTTGACACACTTCTATTTATTAATATTATTTGTTCAATAGCACGTACTTCTAAAACACCTAGCACCTGCTCAAAGGCCATAGCCCCAGTTCCGATGACTGTTAAAACTTTGGCAGTCTTCTTGGCAAGATAATTGGTTGCAATTCCACTTAATGCACCTGTTCGAAGCCTTGTTAAATAAGAAGCATTCATGAAAGCGAGATGCTCACCGTTTTGTGCATCAGAAATTAATACAACCCCTTGTGTAGTAGGCTTGCCTTGGGATGGATTATTCGGAAAAATGGTTACAACCTTTACTGCTGCTACCTCGCTTACTAAATCTGCGCTTGGCATATAAAGGGAGGAAGCCTGATACTGTGGAAACTCAATTACCGTTCGATGTGGATTCAGTATTTGCTCCTTCTCCTTCGCTTTTAGTACTTTCTCGATATCGGCAATTGCATTTTTCATATGATAGAAGCTCATAATTTCTTT
>NZ_JBXEOV010000014.1:0-73157 GCF_056856695.1 Psychrobacillus sp. Z16_25
CATTAGTTGAACCAATCGGGCTTTTAGGGACAGTTGATCTCCCACTTAGCTGTCTCATTTCTTTTGCCATCTTGAAGGGGGAGTCTTACTGTCCCTTAATGCGGGATAAAAAAGATTAATAAACAAGCGAACTATCCATACTAGGCAAAAAAGGAGGGACTAGATTGAATAGTTTAGCTAGCACTGAAAACAGTAAGAAACTGTCCCACAGTGCCGTCTCCATACTATTATTGTTAGCCATGCTAGATGCAGTATTTACTCATGTCGGACTACAGGGTGGGCATATAACAGAGGCAAACCCACTAATGAGATTCTTATATGATTTCAACGTAGGACTCTTTTTTGTGATCAAGATGTTATTGCCACTCGTTTTAATGAAATTGTTATCGAGATTTGAACCAAATCCATTCATTCAATTAATGATTGCCGGAACCATTTTCCTTTACGTATTCGTACTTCTCATGCATATCTATTGGTTTGCTCTCCTGTTTATTTAAAATACCCAGCAACTAGTGAGTTGCCGGGTTTGGCTCAACCGTACGACGTGTCTTATCTTCTCTTTCCCACCTTTTTAAGGAAGGGAAAGGATCATAAGCCCACTCTGTCCGTCCGTTAAACTTATACATTCCGTAATGAAGATGGGGAGCAAACTTTCCTGAGGTACCCTTTTTCCCATAGCCGGAGCTCCCTACATAGCCTATTACCGCTCCCGGCTCTAGAATATCCCCTTCTTTTAAGCCTTTTTTGAAACCGGATAGATGAGCATAATAATGATACGTATTATTTACATCTCGAATGCCAATCCTCCAGCCACCATAATCATTCCAGCCCATTGTTTCAATTATTCCGTACGTAGCAGATTTTACTGGTACTCCCGTCGAGGCAAACAAGTCCGTTCCTTCATGGATTCTTCTGCCTCCCCAGCCCCTTGAATCTCCCCAAGTACTTCGATAGCTATAGTTATATTGAAGCGCTAGAGGAAAAGCACGCTTATCTAAATTCAGCGTTTCAAAATGCTTATATAGCTTGGCATTTGTAGTAATTTGCTTCACAGCTTCGTCCTGAAGGTAATAGTCCTTTAACGCTTTCTTAAAATCCTTTTCAGAATGCACTCGTAAGATTAGATATTGGGTTAAGGTGAATAAAACATCCTCATCGCTGGAGCGATCCGCCAAACCATCGCCATTTCCATCCATCCCATTCCCTTCAAAATAAGAAATAGTCCGAACGTCTGTATCGTCCCCTCTAGGATTTAAAGGACCAACCCAAAAATCATCTGTCAGCTGAATCGCTAGTACACCTTCTCTTTTCGTTAAATCACTTCGTACCTCTTGAATATTTCGTTCATATTGATCGATAGCCGCAAGATAATACCAAGGCAGCGTATCACTCGAGTATTTCACATAGTAATCCATACGAGCGTTTAGAATTTCTTCCCGGGATTGCCCCTCAGCTGCTACGCCAACGGAAGCAAAAGGAAAGAAAAGCAAGAATCCCAATAAGCATGTCCATAGTAGGCTTTTCAACTTTTGACCTCCCTTTAAAAATCTCTCTTTATTTTTGCCCATTCACGCATTTTCATGAATGGAAAAAGAAATTTAATAAATAGAAGAAGTTTGTACAACCTAAAAGTGAACAAAAAAAGAATCCGATTTTAATCAGATTCTCTAGCATATAAATCCATAAAAGGTTCACTCATGACCGCAAAAGCACCAGTCAATGAAAAAAGAAAGCATCTACGAAAATCCTAATCTCGCAAATGCTTTTTTGTCGTTCCTTTTTCAAATGGCTTACACCGTTGTTTCTTTCCGAATCTGCATCGAAATTTTTTCCTTACATGCAGCGATAAAACCTTTAAAAATAGAGATAGAAGGACTGTCATCCTTTAAAAGTAATGATTCAGGATGCCACTGTATTCCCATGACAAATGGATGGAACTCACTTTCAAAAGCCTCAATAATGCCATCGCTCGCCATGCCACTCACACGAAAACCGTCTGGAATATTACGTACAGCTTGATGGTGGAAGCTATTTACCTTGAAACGTTCCTCACCTACTACGTTTCTTAGCACAGAGTCCTTATTTACCTGTACAAAATGAGAGGCATGTGTACGTGGAGCCTTTTGATCATGCTGTATTATCCTTGCTTCCGATTGTGTATAAATATCCTGATACATATCCCCACCTAGAGCGATACTGAGTATTTGAGCCCCACGACAAATTCCTAAAATAGGCTTGTTTTGAGCCAGCATTTTCTTAATAAGATCAATCTCGAACTCATCTCTTTCAGGGACTATACTTCCTAATGCTTGATGCGGCTCTTCCCCAAACAATGTTGGATCTATATCGCCACCACCCGTTAAAAGTAACCCGTCAATTAGATTGGCAATGGAATCTGTTAGCCCTCTATCCATATTCGGAAGGACAATTGGAATCCCTCCAAACCTTGTAATAGCCTCTATATTATCGGTAGAAACAGACAGAATTTGCTCCTTTAAATTTGAAGAAACACCAATGATAGGCTTCATCTAAAAACTCCTTTTCATTTTATAAAGGATCCGTTTCCACTTAATTGTTTCCCTTATGGTTGATAGTAGACCTCGACATTTAAGAAGTGTACACTTCCACTTTCATGATTTTTGATTCTATAAAATTACGATATGCAAATCCTCTAACTGCATCCTCTGAGTAATATTTCAGTAGCTCGTTTATGAGATTCTGGTATACCCCGGCATGCTCCAAGCCCTTGGTATAGACGTCTATTCCATCAAAATCAGAGCCTAGACCAATATGTCGTAATCCTCCTAGTGAACAAATATGATCAATGTGCTTAATTAGATCTAACATGTCACTTGTTTGATTGCCCGTAATAAAAGGCGGATAAAACACTACATGAATATGTCCCTCTTTTTCTATCAAGCTTTTGATTTGCTCATCCTTCAAATTTCGTGGATGTGGACAGAGAGTATAGCTATTCGAATGAGAAGCAAATGGATAATCTGCTAGTTCCATGACGCCCCAAAAGCCCTTCTCAGAAAGGTGGGATACATCTGTCAACACTCGGTGCTCGTTATTAAACTTCACGACTTCTTTCCCAAGGTCCGTCAAGCCTGCCCCTCTACTTTCTTCTGCTCCATCCGCACAAAGATTAGCGTTATTCCATGTTAACCCAATGGATAGAACACCTAACCGATATAAATGGCGAAGCTTAGAAAGGTCATTACCAAAAGCATCGGCCCCTTCTAAAGTAAGAACAGCCCCTATTTCATCTGCTCTTAGTTTCGTCAGGTCCTCCCATTTCTTTATATGCTTCATTTGTGGATTTTTACCCAAAATTTCTGTGTAAAATAGATCAATCTGTTCCAGTGCAGCAGCCCACTTCTGCTCCACCGGTATGTTGGGATAAATAAAAATCGCAAAAAACTGTGCCTTCACTTCTCCTGCTTGTAGCCTGTGTAGATTTGTTTCTAACTCATCCGAGGTAGCAAAATTAAGTAGTTCTCTTCCATATTTCCTACCGTTTTTCGCCATTTGAAGCTTTAGTAAAGCATCACAATGCGTATCAATGATATACATTCCAATCTCCCTCTTTTCGTAACACTAGCTATCCTCATTATAGTATCATCTGATTGAAAATTCTATTTTTTCTCAAAATGTTGATAGGCTAGTAAAGAGATAGCAGCAATAGGCTCGTCCCCTTGGTAGTCTAAATTGTCCCCGATGGAATAAACAGTAATCACATATTTTGTCCCATTCGGCAAATATACGATACCCGCATCATTAAACACCGTGCCTAAGCTGCCAGTCTTATTCGCTACCTTTCTATCCCGTGGCAGCTTTCCTGGAATTCGTTGCTGGTAATGCTGTTTGAATAAAATTTCTAGCATGTCCTGTGAGCATTCTTGAGACACAAACTCACCTTTTGCAATAGCTTCCAAAAGCTTCGTCATCCCTCTAGCAGTACTCGTATTACTATCCTTTCTTTCTTGAAAAACAATGCTATCCAAATCATATTTCCCATCTATCAAACGAGTAATAATCCGGTGAAACAGTTCCTCACTATAGGTTGAAGATTCTATCCCAGCACTTAAGCTCAATAACTCCCAACAGGTATGACTTAGATGGATATCTTCAAAACCAAGTGCTTTCATCCTTTGTTCTACGTACTGCGATCCACCAACTATCTGCAAAATTTTATCCGTGGCCAGATTATCACTGACAATAATCATCAGAGTCGCTAAATCCTTGATAGTGGGCTGAGCACCATAGGTAAACTCTTGAAATACACCGGAACCTGGCACATAATCCTGCTGATCAAGGATGACTCTTTCGTATAAATCTATCTCCCCTTTATATACCTTCTCAAAAAGAGCTGCTAGTATAGGGATTTTAAATACACTTGCCATCTGAAACAGGCGGTCAGCATGGATACCTACCTCCTCACCCGACTCCAAGTGCTTTATATAAACGCCAAATGTTGCACTCTTTCCTTCTACATAAGCTTCCACAGCTTCCTGTAATCCCATTGCATAACCCCTCTAGATAATAAAATTTTAAAAATATTCGGTTTATTAAATAATATAAAACTTAGTGAAAAAGGAAAATCGTTACTTTCTACTATTTTTACGCCGAAGAAAGTAAGAATATGAGGAGAAAAATTTATTGCGCAGAAATCTATTAAAAAAAGAAATCAATGCCCCTTGCAGAGCAAATTCCAAATGATTAAGGGCTACGATAGAAAGAGAGGATTTTTATCCTGAGAATTACTTCGATAACATAGAATGGATTAAGAGCAGCGTGGTAGGTACGACAACACTAGCGCAAGCATTGATGTCTGTTGGCCTCCGCTCGAAGCATCTGACACAGCGGAGAACATAGTATCTCAACTCAATAGTTATAGCCTTTTTGGTATTAATTAATCAAAATCTATTATTTATTAAATCTCTTCTTATCAGCAGACACTCATGGTTCGGAGCAGCGTCGGCGACTCCTACAGGGGTAGGGAGACAGGTGAGACATAGCAACGGCACGCGAAAGCGTTCGGCTATGGCTCACCGCTCCCCCTGTGGAAAGCGTCCGACGCAGCGGAGAACCTAGTCACATCAAAAAACCCTTATGAATAAAACCATAAGGGTTCTCATCTGTTTTCTCATACTCTCCCTCTCTTGTTAAAAAACCGACCAAAGAAGGACGCGATCACCTGTTGAAAGAGCATACCAAGCACTACAGGTAACGCAACAAGCGGAGGGAAATAAGAGGTGGCAAGCACCACTCCCGCACTTATATTACGCATTCCACCTAAAAAAGTAAGCGTTGTGATATTCTCATCACTTTGCTTCAACAGCCTTCCAACTAAATACGAAACAAAATAACCACACACAGCAATAAAAAGAACAAGCAAACCAAGACCGACTAGCTTCAGCTTAGCCTCCACTAGATAGGGAGCAACCACTGCCCCATTCAGCATTACCACTAAAGAAAGACCTGCCTTCGAAATAGGAGCAAGCCTTGCGCTCAAAATCGCAACCACTTTCCCTTTCGTCGCTTGGTTCAATGTCATTCCAGCTATAGACGGAACTACAATCATCCAAAATAGCCCAACCATCATACTAGAAGAGTCAATTTGAACATTCCCGCCAACCAAAATCGACAAGGTTAATGGGACAAGTAGTGGAGATAAAAGAGAATCTAATAAAATGACCGTTAGCGCAAGCGCATTATTCCCTTTGCACATCGCCACCCAAACAAAGCTTGTAATACCTGTTGGAATAGCCATAGCTAGAACTAAGCCTGTGATGGTATATGTATCATCGGAATAAAAAATATGCCCCATCCCTAATGCAAAAAGCGGCATCACAATATGCAGTACAAGCATGGCTAGAAATATGGGAAGTGGATGTAGTACTACATCTCGAAAAGAAGCAAAGCTTGAATTTAGACTTCCTGCAAACGTCATGAAAGCAAAAATCCACGGAATCAGCCAAGCATATGCAACAATATGCTCAGATACAAGAACACCGATTAAAACACTTACGGGAATCAAGTAAGGGGCGATCTTTTCTAAAAGTCTATTTATCTTCCATAACATATTTGCTGGACCCCTTTTTATTGATATCTAACCTATATTATATAGACATCAAGTAAAAAAGTGCATTCCATTTCATCACCGTGGCTCATAAGCACAAAAAAACTGTCCTCTAAATGCTAGGACAGCTTTCTACTTCTATCAGCATCACCCAACTGGTGGATGAATCGGAATTTGCTGTGTTTCAGATCCAACTGGTGGGTGAATCGGAATTTGCTGTGTTTCAGATCCAACTGGTGGGTGAATCGGAATCTGTTGTTCATTAAACCCTATCGGTGGATGAATCGGAATTTGCTGTTCATCGAATCCCACTGGTGGATGGATTGGAATTTGCTCTTTGGTGTCAGCTACACTCACCCCAGTACCAAATGCAAATAACGCTACTGCACTAACCGTAATAATCCCTGTAATCATTTTGTTTTTTTTCATCTCTAACACTCCTTTTGAAATTAAATAAATTGTACTGCCTTTTCAAATTTGCCTTCTTGCCTATAATATTCTCCTAACAGCTGTGAGAACTGCTGATGAACTTCCTTTAACTCCTCATTTCTTGCTGTATAAGGAAGTAGTCTTCCTTCTAGAAACTTCATAGCCTTAGGTTTGTCATCCTCTAGCAAATATAAGTAAAAGATAGAAAACAAACGATATGGAAGCTTCTGTTTCTCTTTAGCCTCCAACTTTAGCTGTAAAAAGGTTAACTTACTTTCCTCCTTCTGTTCCAAGCGTAGCTGCGTGATTGCTAGATTATATAAGCAAAGCAAATAATGTTCTGTCTCCTTTGGCATTAGAGCAGTACTCTTCTCAAAGTAATGCAAAGCTATTTCATAGTCTCCCTTATTTTGATAGAGATCTCCGATGTTATGATAGATATGAGGCAACAGATGATGCTGTTGGAGTAGCTCCACATTTCGTAGTAAATGCTCATAGGTTTCTATGGCTTCATGATAAACCTTACCGCGAGAGTAATTGAGGGCTAAAGACATTAGCGTATGAAGAATACGCTTAAAATTAAACTGATCCTTATAAAATTGCAGGGCCTTCCTTCCATAGATAATTGCTTGACTCGATTCTTCCAATCTCCCCTTTACTACAGCAATGTGATAATAAATTTCCCCTTCAAACATTCCTAACTCTTTATTTTCTAGGAGTATTTTGGAGAGCTCTCTATCAGCCTCCTCGTATTTACCCCTTAGAAGTAAAACTAAAGCACCGAAATAGAAAAACATGAAATTCTCATGTTGGGAAAAATTCTGCTTATGGGCGTTCAGCCATCTATATTGATTTTCAGCTAAGCCCTTTTCCTTAGTAAAAACATAGAAACGTAGTCTATAAAGCTCGTATAGATAAATATATTCCGTGAAGACAATCATCTCTTCGAAGTCCTTTAACTCCTCTAATGCCTCCTTCGCTTTCACCTCCTCTTGGAAATTCATATGCTCTAGTAGTCGGTTTAATAAGTACTGGATGTTTTGCTCACTCTTTTTAACGTCTTGTAGATTAATCTTCAAACGCTCAAGTAACAAGCGTATAGTCTCAGTATTTGCTTCTTTACTATTGTTTTCTATCTTACTCAAATGAGGAATCGAACATATTCCCATTGCCAAGGTATTTTGTGTCATACCTTGTTTTGTGCGGTGATACTTGATCAACGAGCCTATTTTCATTGCTTCTTCCTCCTACATTAATAACTATATTGATATATATAGTAATCGAAATTTTCCCAATAAACAAAAATATAGTAGTGTGATAGTTTTAAAGTGTACTACAAATTCAAATCGAAAAGGAGTTAGGATGAATGAAAAAAGTAAAAATGGCAGTACTCAGTTTATTAATCGCAGGATCTATGGCAGCACCAGTACAAGCAGGTTCACTTGCTAGTGAAAGCAACTCCGCAGACAGAAACTCTAGTGAAAAGTTTCGTGTCTATGTAGAAGCGAATAACAAAGCAGCAAAGGCCTCATTAACAAATCAATATAGTGTGCGCTGGGAGCTATCAGAAAATGGTTTTTCAACCGATATGAATGAAAAGCAATTCGAGGCATTACAAAAAAACAAAAACATAACTGTTACAAAGGTTCCAGTGGTGACTGTAGACGCAATTGGACTTGATAATAAGGAAACAGTTGAACAAAGCGCTCCAGACAACCAAGTTGCAGCAAGAGCTTCTCAGCAGGTGCCTTGGGGTATTAAAGCTATCTATAATAACAATAATTTAACCTCTACATCTGGAGGAAGCGGTATTAACATCGCAGTCTTGGATACAGGAGTAAACACCTCTCATCCTGATTTAGTAAATCGTGTAGAACAATGTAAAGACTTCACTGGTTCTTCAACAGTTATCAACAACAGCTGTACAGATCGCAATGGACATGGGACTCACGTTGCGGGTACAGCACTTGCTGACGGTGGTAGTGACAAAGGTGGAGTTTATGGGGTTGCACCAAGCGCTGACCTTTGGGCTTATAAAGTATTAACAGATAGCGGTTCTGGTTATTCAGATGACATCGCAGCTGCAATTAGACACGCAGCAGACCAAGCATCCTCTACAGGCACAAAAACAGTTATTAACATGTCCCTTGGATCTTCTGCGAATAACAGCTTAATCTCTAACGCAGTAAACTATGCATATAACAAAGGTGTGCTAGTGGTTGCTGCAGCTGGTAACTCTGGCTACTCTCAAGGGACAATTGGTTACCCTGGTGCACTAGTGAATGCGATTGCCGTGGCAGCATTAGAAAACGTTCAACAAAACGGTACTTACCGTGTAGCTGACTATTCTTCTCGTGGATATGCTTCTACAGATGGAGACTACTCGATTCAACAAGGAGATATTGAAATCTCCTCTCCAGGTTCATCTGTTTACTCCACTTGGTACAACGGAGGATATAACACAATCAGCGGAACTTCCATGGCTACTCCTCATGTTGCTGGATTAGCAGCAAAAGTTTGGGCTCAAAATCCATCTTGGTCTCACACTCAACTACGCACAAACTTACAAAATAGAGCGAAAGCAGTAGACATCAAAGGTGGATACGGCGCTGCAACTGGCGACGACTATGCATCAGGCTTTGGCTTTGCACGCGTTCAATAAAACCGAATAATACGCAAACGATCATGTTTCCCCAAAAAGCAAATAAAGGCAGTCATTCAAGTCTTTTATGATAAAGAGGTTACCAGCTAAGCTGGCAGCCTCTTTTCTTTTTATTATAAAACCTCTATTAAACTATCTTTACATAATAATTAAGACCTATTAAGTTATACTAAAATAATTTAATTCTTCTATAATCATCTCATACGGTCTTATTTACCTAATAAAAGTTAGTATTATTTTCTTAATTATCTAAAAAGTATGATTCTAATATCCAAAATGTGTGATACTCATGATATGCTTCTAAGTGGACGCTTTAAGCGACCATACGATAAAAGGAGATGAAACGTAGATGTCCATTTGGAAAAAGTTTGGAGCTTGGATTATTATTTTCGCCCTATTATTTAGTAGCTTTTCTTTCGCTTTACAAACAGAAGCAAAAGCTGATCAAACGACACGTGGTGAATATATTACCGCTCTTGTAGTAGCACTTGACTTAGAATTAGGTGATGGGAAATCTATCAAATTTAAAGATGTTAATAAAGAGCTAGCGCCTTATGTAGAGGCTGCACTAAATAACGGCCTGACAAAAGGGACGACTCCTACAACGTTTAGTCCAAACAAAGCGTTAACACGTGAACACGCATTCATTTTCGCATCCCGTGCAGCAAAAACGGGAGATACGTTCTCTACAGACTTACTAAATCGCTTTAAAGATAAAAAGAAATTTAAAGCTGGTGAGCTTCCAGAAATCGCAAAGGCTGTTGGTCTTGGATTACTACTAGGCTACGAGGATGGCACGGCTAAACCTCAAAGCATCGTTACTAAGAAGCAAGCACAAAAAATACTTGATCGCTTAAAAGATGCTATCGGAAAAGGAAACAACTCTGTAAGCCTAAGAATTCTAGGAACCTCTGATTTACATACAAACTTTGTAAACTATGATTATTATCAAGACAAGGTTTCGAATTCTGTAGGACTTGCCAAAACGGCAGTTTTAATTGAGCAAGCAAGAAAAGAAAACCCAAATACAATCCTTGTAGATAATGGAGATTTAATTCAAGGAACGCCACTTGGTGGATATAAAGCAAACGTTGAACCTATAAAAGAGGGAGAAGTTCACCCCGCACTTGCTGCGTTGGCTGCTGTAAACTTTGACGCTACTACATTAGGTAACCACGAGTTCAACTATGGCTTAGATTACCTAGACAAAGTAATCGACTCTTCTCCAATTCCTATGCTAAATGCTAATGTCTATGATGCAAAAACAAAAGAAAACCGTTATACTCCATACACTATTTTGAACAAAGAAGTCGTAGACAATAAAGGTAAAAAGCAAACAATCAAAGTAGGATTAATCGGTGTAGTTGCCCCTGGAATCGTTCGTTGGGACAAAGCACATCTTGATGGTAAAGTGAATGTTGAGGATGCTGCGGATACTGTTGAAAAATTTGTACCAGAAGTAAAAGCAAAGGGTGCAGATGTAATCGTTGTGCTTGCTCACTCTGGTATGGGTGACGAAGAGCATACCAAACTAGAGGATGATGTAGCTTACCAGATTACCAAGCTTAAAAACGTAGACGCTGTAATTACTGGACATAACCATGGTGTATTCCCAGGTGAATACGGAGAGTTACAGCATGTTAATCAAGAACAAGGTACAATTAACGGAACTCCAATTGTGATGCCAGGGAAATTCGGCAGCCACTTAGGCGTTATCGACTTAACGTTAGTAAAAGCAGGACAATCTTGGAAGGTAACAAAAGGTACTGGAGCTGTTCGTGAAATTGATTCTACAACGGATGTAGTAAATCAAAAAGTCGTAGATGCAGTAAAAGAAGCACACGAAGGCACAATTAAGTATGTACGAGAGGCTGTTGGAGAAACAACTGCTCCTATTAATAGCTACTTTGCATTAGTACAAGATGACCCTTCTATTCAAATCGTAACAAATGCTCAAAAATGGTATGTAGAAAACAAGGTTAAGGGTACAGAATTTGCCGACCTACCTGTACTTTCTGCAGGCGCTCCATTTAAGGCTGGCGGACGTAATGGTGCAGATTACTACACCGAAATCCCAGCTGGGGAGATTGCAATTAAAAACGTAGCAGATTTGTATGTATACGATAATACTGTTTTTGCACTAGTTATGACAGGTGCTGATATTAAAGAATGGTTAGAAATGTCTGCTGGACAGTTCAACCAAGTAGATCCTTCTAAAACCGGAGAACAAAATATTATCAACAGTGAATTCCGTACGTACAATTTTGATGTAATTGACGGGGTCACATATGAATACAATCTTACACAACCAGCTAAATATGACTACTCTGGTAAGACGATTAATGAAAAAGCAAGCCGTGTAGTAAACCTACAATATAACGGCAAGCCAATCGACCCGCAACAAAAATTCCTTGTAGCAACTAACAACTACCGTGCAAGCGGAAGCTTCCCTGGGGTACGTAATGCTTCAGAAGCAATTGATTACGCTTACGAAAACCGTCAAGCAATCATCGACTACATGATCGAGGTTGGAAAAATTGATCCGTCTGCTGATGGTAACTGGAAGTTCACAAAAACAGATGCCAACCTAATTTTTGAAACATCTGCAAAAGCAAAAGACTTTGTCGGTACAGGCAGCGGCATTAAATATCTAGCACCAACAGAAAACAGCTTCGCAAAATATTCATTCACACCATAAGAAAAGCGTAAGCGCCTATCCTGTCCCGACAAGCAAATGGAGGACGACGAGGAGTCACTCGGCCACCGCAGTTGGGCTACATTTGACCTCGAGGGGCAAGGCGCTGAAGCTGGACACCCAAGAAAAGCGTAAGCGCCTGTACTGCCCCGACAAGCAAATGGAGGACGGCGAGGAGGCACTCGGCCACCGCAGTCGGGCTACATTTGACCTGGCTAGATAATATATAAGAGGAGAAGGGCACATGCCCTCCTCCTCTCTTTTATATGATGAATACTTCATATCCGAAATAGACTGTCAGTAAAGAAAGAGCTGCAAATACAATATCCTCTCCCTTACTCCCTGTCCTAATTGTCAACGGTAATCTAACTCTGATACTGATTGGAAAAAACAACTTAATTCCATTCTTCGTACCCATATCCAAAAGCAAGTGGCTTCCCATGCCAGCTATCAAACCGTAGATAATCGCCTCATGTGAAACAAATGCTTGCAGCAATGCCCCTATAATCAGTAGAAACAACAGACTATGTGTAAAAGAACGATGCCCAAAGATCACTTGAACTATTTTAGACAAAATGGGTAATCTTTTACCAATCCAGCTTCCCCCATGACATATATCTGGTATCAATGCACCTAACACTCCCGCACCCATCAACAAAACCGGCTCCAAACTCGTGAACTGCGCAGTCGCAAGCCCAGCTACTAGCCCACCAATAACATGCGTATTTCCAGTCATTTCTATCTCCTCTTTCCACTACGAAACTTTACACTATCAACGGTCTGGAATGAATAGGTTATTATACATGTTTCTAGAATAGACTTTTAGTTATCATAAACTTCTATAATGTGGAAGAGAAATTTAGATAGGGGTGCAACACAATAAATGATTTAGAAATTGTACAGCATTCTAGCCCTAGCTTGTCTATTCACGGCGCTTTTATTTGGATATAAAAAGGAAATACATGCGGTAAGCTTCTGTATACTTGCGCTGGGAGAAAGAATACTTGCTGTAGGTAGAGTGCTACTTGCGAAGTGACCTAGAATACTTGCGATTTCGACTCATTTACTTGCGGTAAAGTTTCGCATTTACCACTTTTTCACAACCAAAAACCACCCCTCACTCAGCTACAATCCCAATTTACTATCAATTGGATGGTAGCTACCTGCAAGGGGTGGCCTCTATTTATAATGCGCTTGGTCTTAAGTCTTTCGGTAGGGGATTTCGATAGGTATCTCCTACTTGCTTCTTTAATTCCTCTTTTGCTTGCTCAATTAATGATGGTTGCTCAAATAATTCTACCGCAGATGCTGCGATTACTTTACCTGCGTACAGCATCCCTTTATGCGCAAGGGAAGTTTTACCTTGTGAGACAAGCTGCCATGTGTGAAGTGGGGTTCCTGCTACAAAGCAGGTGGTAAAGAATTGTGCCGTTGGAATAATCCAGCTCACGTCCCCTACATCGGTCGATCCTTGCATCACTTCTCTGTTTTTCACGTATGGAATAATTTCCCGGAAGAAAGGCTCTCCTTCTACATGAAAATTCTCCGAAACAGTATAGGCGGAGAGCTTTTCAGCATCGATTACAGCTGCCTCTACCTCTTCTGGTGTAATCGTTTTAGCCATCCTAGTAGCATATGCCTTTTCTTCTTCTGTGTAGGTTGGCAAGCCATACTGATGAAGCTTCGCATCCACTATCTCATTCAATGTATGGTTGGGAATATAGTTAGAGCATGCTTTGTCAAAACGGATGGACATCTTTGTTCCGGTCATCAGAGCGGCACCCTTTGCTATATCAATCACACGTTGATAGATAGACTCAACATCAGCTAGCTGAGGGGCACGAATTAAATAAAGGACCTCCGCATCAGACTGTACGACGTTTGGAGAAGCTCCTCCTGTATTCGTAATCGCATAGTGCACCTTTGCTTCCGAGATAATATGCTCACGCAGGTAATTTACCCCTACGTTCATTAATTCCACAGCATCTAGTGCACTTCGTCCAAGGTGCGGAGAGTTTGCTGCATGAGCCGCCTTCCCCTCGAAGGAGAAATATACTTGATAGTTGGCAAGCGAAGAGAAAGAAAAGATACCGGTATAAGAATTTGGATGCCAAGTGAGTGCTACGTCTACTCCTTCAAATACGCCATCACGGACCATATATGTTTTTCCGGAGCCCCCTTCTTCCCCTGGACAACCGAAATACTTGATGGTACCCTTCACTTTTCCTTGCTCCATTAAGTCTTTTATTGCCAGTATCGCAGCAATACCAGCTGTTCCAAGTAAATTATGTCCGCAGCCATGGCCGTTACCATTCTCTACGAGTGGTTCGCGTACATCACTAGCGGCACGCTGGCTTAAACCGGAAAGCGCATCAAATTCACCTAGTATTCCTATAACAGGCTTCCCACTTCCAAAGGTAGCAGTAAAGGCTGTTTCGATATTGCCAACTCCTGTTTCAACTGTAAATCCTTTTTCCTTCAGGAAATCACCTAATAACTTCGCAGATTCATATTCTTGAAAGCGTGTTTCTGGAATCTCCCAGATTCGGTCGCTTAAAGCGATTACTTCTGGTTCATACTTCTCTAGATAACTGTCGATTAGGTCCATTTTGCTCATCCCTCCAAATTTCTTCTAATGTTGCAAGCCATGTATGTAGAGTGATAGATAAAACGTCTTCATCAATATCGAATTCCTCATGATGGTGTCCTGCAGCAAGGGTGGTGCCAAATACCGAATAAGTGGCTAGTCCGCCTTGCCTTTGCACCTGCTCCATCATAAAAGTGGCATCCTCTGAACCGGCAGCGAATTTCGCTTCGAGCTGCATTTCTTTCACAATTGACACTTTTTTCCCTGCTTCGTATACGATTCTTTTTAATTCAGCAGAAGAAGAGCAGGTTCTTGCTTCTCCAACAACCTCGTACTCTAATGAAATACCATGCATAGAAGCAGCACCCTCTAAAATCTGGATTGCCTGCTGATGCATATATGCATGTACATCTGCCGTCTCTCCACGAGTTTCTAGTTGAAGTGATGCATGTGCCGGGATAATATTTCTCCCATCACCCGCAACACAGGTACCTACATTTACTCTGGATGCTCCCCCACTATGACGAGGGATGGAATGCAGACCTAAAATAGCAGATGCTGCTGCTAATAGAGCGTTATTCCCTTGCTCCGGCTCTGCACCTGCATGGGCCGCTTTCCCTTTAAATCTCGCATTAATTTTAGAGGTGGCAAGGAAACCATCAGTACCAGCAATCACTGTACCGAGTGGAACACCTGTCCCGACATGACAGCCAAAAAAGTAATCGACATCATCTACTACTCCTGCTTCCACCATGGATTTGGCACCTCGAACACCTTCCTCGGCTGGTTGAAAGATGATTTTGATGGTTCCTTTTAGCCTGTCTTTATTAGTCGAAAGCACCGTTGCAAGTCCAAGACCTATTGAACAATGAGCGTCATGTCCGCAAGCATGCATTTCTCCTTCATGCAAGGAGCGAAAGCCTTCTACGACTGGAACGTGCGAATTAATATCCGTCTCTAAAATATCCAATGCATCCATATCAAAGCGAAACGCAATGGTTGGACCAGGCTGTTCGCCTACAATCGTCCCAACAACACCTGTATATCCACCAATCATCCGCTCCATAAATTCTATTACTCCGCCATGTTCCTTTGCTCGATAATACGCCTTCTCCAAGCGTTCCTCACTTGGGACACCCATTCTATTTTCGGACAATACTTCCTTCCCTAATTTCACTGAAAAGCCTAGCTCACTAAGCTCCCCGGCAAGGAGAGAGGCTGTACGGAATTCAGTCCAGCCAACCTCTGGGTGTTGATGTAGATCTCTTCTCCATTTAATCAATTGTTGATTCAACTCGACTGGCATCGTAAACATAGTCAAAGTTCTCACCTCTTACTTCCAGTATAGTCCAACTCCAGGTCCAATCGGGATTCCGAAAAACGCGAATACAAGCATTAATAGTGTCCATACGACCAACATAACAATTGTGTACGGAATCATAAGGGACATAAGTGTTCCAATTCCTGCTTTTTTATCGTAAACCTGCATGAACGCTAAAATAATCGCAAAATACGGATTTAACGGCGTCACCATATTCGTCGAGGATTCTCCGATTCGATAAGCCATCTGGATAAATGCTGGATGATACCCTAGAGCCATGAATATAGGGATAAATACTGGTGCAACCAACGACCAAAGAGCAGACCCACTGATGATAAAGAGACTTAAGAAGGCAGTTAATAAAACAAATAAAACAATAACAAAAATATTCGTCAAACCTATATCTCTTAATAAATCTGCAGCATGTACAGCCAACCAAATAGCGATGTTGGACCAGTTAAAGAAAGCAACAAACTGGGCGATCATGAATATGAGAACGATATATCCAGAAAAGCTTCCAATCGCCTCGGTCATAATTTTTGGTACATCAGCGGAAGTTTTGATCTTTTTCACACTAACCCCATAAACAATTCCTAGCGTTAAGAAGAATAAGAAAATAATAGGTACAATCCCTGAAAGGAATGGGGAACGTAGGATAGTACCATCTTCATTTAATAATGGCGAATTAGGAATAAGTAATCCAGTTACAACGATTGCAATAAAAACAAGCGCTGCAATTAACGTATTTCGTAAACCTTTTTTCTCTAAAGGTGTAATACCACTATTGAATTCGGGCATTTCTCCAGTATATTTTCCAAGACGTGGTTCCACATATTTTTCTGTTAGAATGGTTCCGACAAAAGCCAATATGAAGGTAGATACACTCATGAAATACCAGTTATCTAATGGTGTGACCAGCGCATCTGCACTAAACCCCTTTGCTACCTCCGTAGATATTCCAGAAAGAAGAGCATCTGTCCCCGCAATCATTATATTCGCAGAAAAACCAATTCCCGTACTCGCTAGTCCGACAGCAAGTCCCGCTAATGGATGGCGCCCAACAGACAGAAACACAAGCGCTGCTAATGGCGGGATAACAACAAAGGCTGCATCCGATGCGATATTTCCTAAAATACCAATAAAGAATACAGTAAACGTAATTATTTTCTTTGGTGTATTAATAATCGCCCGTTTCATGAGCATTTCCAATAGTCCGACTTTTTCAGCTAATCCAATCCCTAACATGATAGTAAGCACTAAACCAAGGGGCGCAAAGCTAGTAAAGTTTGTAAGTGTATTGGCTAGTATGTATTGAATCCCTTCACCGGATATGATGCTTTTTACAGCTACCGTTTCTTGGGTATTTGGATGAACTACCTTCGCATTAAACAAGCTTAAAATCCACGAAACTAGCACTAACGCAATCGTTAAGTAGAAAAATAGAATGAAAGGATGAGGTAGCTTGTTACCTACTCTTTCAACAAAAGCTAGGAATCGATCCATCTTTCCAAGCTTTACAGCTTCCGTATTGTTTGACTGGCTAATAAAAATCCCTCCCTCAATTATTTAAAGACTCCTTTTTTACATGTCTTTAAACAAAGGTTAAACTATTAAATAACAGATATCAATAATTATTTGAAAAAGGAGAAAAATAAAAAAATGACAAGAGTTATCGTTTTTACGACAAAAAATTCCCTGAAATGGGCGAAGGAGGTTGATTCTCTACCAATAGAACCATGTGAATTTATCTTTACTGTCTATGATTCTCTAATGCATCTTCAGGAAATATTTTTGGATAAAATTAAGCAGGTTGATGGGATTTTATTCAGTGGGCAGATTCCTCATTTTTTTGTTAAAAAAACGTTTCCACAGGTCGACTTACCAATGTTCCATTTTGATGTAACAAACACGGACTTCTATAGAGTGCTCTCCGAATATATGTATAAGCATCCTGGCTTTCAAATGAGTCGTTGTCTCATTGATTTTCTTTATGAGGAAAACAATTACTTAGAAATTAAGGACTGGACCAAGCCAGAAGACTTCCCCTATATCTATAGCTCTGGTATGGAAGCCTATGCTGATTTAGATATATACGACAAAATGAAAGAACTTCATCAGGAGCTTTGGAAGAAAAAAAAAGTAGACATAACGATGACACGGCTAAGTAATTTACCTGAGCTATTAGAGCCTTTTGGGGTAAACGTCATTTTGGTTGTTCCCTCTAGAAGAAGTATGCTCGAGAAAGTGGAAGAGCTTCTAAAAGAAATACGGTTGGCACGTTTAACACAAAACCAAGTAGTAATCGCCCATTTAGAATTATCTCTTACACGTGACAGCTTGAGGGAACTAGACTATCGAAAGATGTCCTTACATAAGGCAATTATGGATTTTGGAAAAAGAAATAAGATGAATTTTATTATCCACCAAAGCTCCTTATATTTCGAACTTATAACAAGCTATGCGGATTTTATTACCATCACAAATAACGCTTCTAGCTGCTCCCTTGTTTCTTTCCTATCAAAGGAGCTTCCTTTTTCTGTACGGATTGGCTGGGGAGTCGGGCATACGATCCAAGGAGCCCAATTAAATGCGGAGAAAGCTGCTTCTATGGGTACAACCTCTGAATCTCAAGCCTATGTGTTAGATGACGGGGAGATGATAGGTCCGCTCGGGGATGAGCATGCTATCCAGATTAGCACAGCATTTGACAATACAATTGAGCAATTAAGTGAGAAACTGCATACCTCTCCACTTCAGATAAGGAAGATAATGGCCGTTATGAGCAAACTTCAGACAAATCTCCTATCCTCAGAGGACCTAAGTACCCATTTAGGAATTACAGAGAGGGCAGCAACGAGAATCTTAAAAAAATTAGAGGAGCATCATGCTGCGAAGGTCTCTTTCCAGCAGCAAAAGAAGCTTAGGGGAAGACCGAAAAAAGTGTATGAGATCTCATTCGAAGAGTTCTAAAGAGTATCCTCCTTATGTCTCCGGAGAAGTTCCGTCTGTTTTATTCAGACGGAACTTTTGAGCGAGATAAATAGGTATACCACAATGGATTGTCATTCCCATTGTCTATGTAAGTCATTTCCCAATTACTAAAATGGTCACTTGTTAAGCCATCATGTTTTTCCATCGGAATATAAGTAACTAGTTCTACATTAAAATAGGAGAATTGTGCTAATAGCTTTGAAATAAAAGCTTCTTCCAGCCCTTTTAAACGCCATTCTTCCTGAATATGGAGGGATTGTATCATAGCAATAAATCCATTTATCTCCTCTATCTCACAGAACCGTTCCAGTTGATTCACTGCTTGAGATAAATGGCAGGATAATATTGCTGCCTCTCCACATATATCTTCGTAAGAGCTCTTCTTCAGATTGATCAGATATATGTCAGCTTCTCCAATAACTAACGCATCGTCCAAATCAGGAACATAAATAGAGCATGTAGTGTGAGATTTAAATAGGGAGGTTCCTTCCTCCATCGTGATATGAAAATCTACATAGATATTCCAATCTTTCATCATTTATCCCTCGCATAAGCAAATTTGTATAAAATTCATTCTTAAATATCACCTTTTATCTATTATATTAGATAAATTGTACGATAAAAAGTTAAAATTTAAATATTTATTTGACAACTTTATACATATAGAATTAAAAAAAGCCTACTACACATCAAAAATGTAGTTAGCTTTAAATATTCAAGAAATTATATACCATTACTTTCTCTATCAAAATGCATAGGATGAGAGACATTTAATAACGTATGAAGTCTTTGCTGCTGATTTATTAAAATATGCTTAGTTGAGGAAACTTGATAGGACATGCCATTGGAGAATGTAATTCTACACGTTTCCCGGTTAACCTCTTCTACATGAAACAAGTGCCCAAATATCCACACACACTCTAAATGCTTGTAGGATTTAGTAGGAAAAGCACCGAGTTGTCCAGGAGCTATAACGATAGGTGACTTATTAGAAAAACCTAGCCTTTTCTTTGTCGCTTGAATCCTTCCTTCTAGTGTAGATGCATAACGGATACAAGCTAACTCCAATAACTCTCTAACTGTCTTCGTAGAAAAATATTCACCATGGGTAGTAATAATTTTAGACCTATACCCATTTGTAAAAACAGCTTCTACCATTAAAGCTTGCTTATTTAATAAAAATGATTCACAAGATATCAAATTACAATCCTCCCCCTCTGTTTTCTATTTAAATTATACCTATTTTACCAGATACTTACTAGTACTGTTTTACTGAATATACAAAATTTTTAGTTTTTATTTCCTATGTTTTTATCGGACGGATTTCCTCCTTCGTAAATGTAATTGTCTCCAGAGAGGCGCTGTACTGGTATAAACTCTTTCCTCTAGTGGACAATAAAAATAAATAGTGGCTTTTTTCATTTTTTATAGAGAATTCTTTAAAATCACTTAAAGCAAATCTCTTTTTTGCTCGATAATTATAGAAATTGGCTCAGTCGCTTTCCTTTAGTCTATCTACTATCCTATTAATACCTAGGAATACAGAGAGTATGCATACTTTGTCAGGAAGAGCAAAATGAAATTAGAGGAAGCAATCGTACAGTTCGACCCCATGATCTCCCTCTGCATGAGAAAACTTCGTATCTATAAAAATCATGCAAGCTTTCGACAAGCAGGGCTGATTGGTTTATGGATGGCATTAGAAAAGTATGACGACAGTAAAGGCGAGCTTCACTCCTATGCTTACAGGCTTATTTATGGGGCCATGTTAGATGAGCTCAAGAAGGAAACGTCAAAAGAGAGTCTCTGGGAAACACATACACTTACAAGCCTTATTGATAGTAATCAACAGTTAACCTATTACAATGAAGAACTATGTACCGCCATTGAGCAGCTCAAACCCCATGAACAATTGTTAATATCCTTGTTATACAAAGAGAGATACTCATTTGAAGAGGTATCCAAGCAGCTGAATATAACCATTTCAGGTGCAAAAAAGCGACGAGAACGAATACTTCGTAAGTTAAGGGAAAGATTAGAACAAGATAGTATAAATTCTGATGATGTTTCATGAAGATTTTTGGTGGGTATTATAATAAAAAAGAAGAGGGAGTGACTAATGATGCTAAAAAAACGAGCAATGGTTTTAGGTGGAATCGCCACCGCCGCCTTTATGTACTTATATAAGCAGGAAAACAGAGAGACAGCAAAAGTAACATTAAAAAATACGAAGACAAAGTTATCTTCTTTATTAGAAACTAAAAAAAATCCACCAACTCAAATGACAAAAGCAGGGTACTCGGATCCTGGTGACCCAGATGATAACCGAATGGTCGAAGAGGGTGCCATGACTAGTGTGATGTATTACAACGAACGCGTACAGGATAATAACAACAAAACAGATTTTCCAAAATCACAGAAGAAAACCAAGGCGCCTATAACAGAAGAATCCTTAGAAGAAGATAATAATGACTCACCAGCAAAACAGGAAAACACCAAACGAATGAATCCAGGTGAGTAATTAGATTAAAGGGTGACCCGTAAGTAGTAAACTTATGGGGCGCCCTTTTTTTTGACAATGATCTACTGTGTAGCATTGCTCGTTTGATGATCTACTCAGAACCCCAACATTCGCTTCATTTTATAGCTCAATCACGCCAAAAATATCAATCCCATTGAGAGCTTGACCAGCGAGACGATCTGCCTCCATATTTTTTTTCCTAGAAACAAGCTCATATTCTGCTTCTATCCCAAGTTCCTCCAGCTTTCTATCTATCCGATCCGCCCAACGAGCAAGTGTATTTTCGACAACTGGCCATTCCTCTGTCATATGATTGATGACCACCTGTGAATCCCCTATAAACCGAACCGGGATGTGATGTACGTTCAAAAGCTGCAACTCGACAATTGCCATATAGAGCGCAGCATATTCCGCTTCATTATTGGAAACTAAATCAGAGGAAGGTGCATTCTTACGCAATCGATAAGACTTCCCGCTCTGCTCATAATAAATAGCACAGCCAAGACCAGCAGATTTACTTTGAATATCAAAGCCACCATCAAAAAACACCGTTATATTATGCGGCTCTGTTTCTATTCCCTTCACATAGCCCTTTAGCTCTTTCATTGTCCAAGAACTATCATGCTTATCGATTAACTCTAAGCGCTTGACTCTCCCAGTCTTTTCAATATCCTCTGCTATCAGCAATGCTTGAGCTGCAGGCATTTCCTCCGAGCGAAAAAACACCTCTGCTCCCTTGGGCGTCTTATAATGCCATTCCATTCGAATCTTCAATGGAAAACCTCCTTTACTAGCTAATCTTTATGTTTCCCACCCCCATCTATTTAAAACAATCATCGCAGAAAAGAAATAATTTACAAGTCCTGAATGAAAGGAGGGTTGAAATTATATCAGATCTTGCGATTTTAGTTACTTATTTTGCAGTTAACCCTGGGGATCTTGTGATTACGCAGGAGCGGACGTGGAAATGGAAAGTCGTAAAAACTTGGGGGGAAGTCGTAAAAAAGCAGGCCAAAGTCGTAAAAATAGAATCAGGAGCGGACGCGGAAATGGAAAGTCGTAAAAACGAGCATGAACTTCGTAAAAACTGAAGCGAAAGTCGTAAAAAAGCAGGCCAAAGTCGTAATTAAGCTTATCCATCTTGTGGTTCTGGCGTTCTGGCCGATCTTGCGATTACGCTTATCTATCCTGCGATTATCAAAGAAAAATCGGAAGAAAGATTAAAGCGTCGATAGTTTCTTACATACCCCTCGAAAAAAGGAATAAGATTTAAATGTTTTTTGCCCATGTACTTGCCTACTTTCTATTCATATAAAAACATTATACATAAACTATTTAGTGAAATTTGTCATTTTAAGTCAAGTATTGAAATATGCACTATAAGTATATTTGATTCACTAATTTTCTTTCAAATTACCTATTTTCCTTACAACCATGCGAAACTTGTTGAACGATTTTTGTATCTAAACTCCTACCTTTATTTTAAAATGAAAGCATCTATTAACAGGAATAAACTTAGGAGGATCTTATCATTGAAAGATGCACGTCAAATAGCCAAAGTAATAAGCCTTGTTTTCTTTTCAGCTTTTGCAGCCACCAACCTAATTCGATTTGTAGCAGATTTATCTTTCCTCCCTATTTTTTTAAGTCTTTCTTTCGTGATCGGCGTCGTTTTCTTTATTGGAAATAAAAGGCTACTAAATACTGGTTGGAGCTTTGCGGTCGCTGCTGAAATTGTTATTCTGCTGCATATCTATTTCGAAAAACTTTCCACTGTAGCTGGAATCACTTACTTTATCGTATTATTTTTTATGAATATGCTTTTATTAAAGCTTCAAAGGTATGCGTTGGGTGCTTCTCTTTTAAATAGTTACACAGCATTCACTATAAGTTCTACTATACTCGTACTAACGAAGGGAACAGATGATTTACTTCTTGCAGAGCTACTAGTACCAGTTGCTTGCTCAATCTTCTATATAGTTTGGAGTGGGAGATTTAGCTATGGGTTATCTATTTTAATTTCCAATACCATCATAGGTCTTACCCTATACTACGGATATACGTACTTTATAGGAGGAGAAGCTACCTTCGCTGTACTATCCCTTAGTTTTGCGTCTATCTTATGTATATCTTTTTCCTTCAATGCAAGAAATATAACGTCCTTTAAGTTTGGCTACCAACGCTTTCAACAAGAACTTGCTGGAATCAAGCAGGACATACAACGCTTGAATTGGAACATTGCGAACGAAAAACAATGTCAAAACGAAGAGCTCCTTCAAGTATGGAATCAACTTAAAGAAGTAAAAAAGGAAAATCCAGTGGACGAGCTACTAGGAAGAACTGTTCACAGATATGATTTATCTGCAAAAGAAAAACTAATGAATACCTATACTATCCTTATCACTGCCAGTTCCAGCTGTCTATATATCTCCAGTGCAATTTATATGTACTCAATCACAAAGCTATCTCCTGCCCTTTTAATAGGTAGCTTTTTACTTTACACCCTCATTATGTTTTATTTGAGTAAATTGATGATGAAAGCCTGGCTTCTCCAATATATTAATCGACAAATCATCATGCCCTATAACTTAATGGTTTTTGAGAGACAAGAATTAGTTTATGCATTTCAAGCACTTCTGGAAGACAGAGGTTTACCGACTGGAACACAACGTGATTTGGAAAAGGTATACACGCCAAGAGAAAATACACTTTCGGAGCAACTAGATTTACCTTTATTTCTTACGGACCGACCTATAATGGAATAGTATAGGAAAAAGCAGAGACATTGTATATTCAACGTCTCTGCTTTCTTATTGCTAATTAATATTTGATGATGCAATATAGCCAACACGCTTTTTGCCATTTACAATCGTTTCCACTGGATACCAAACAAAATGGTTATCGGATGAGCTCTCTAGTGTATAAACAGGAGAACCTAAGATTGTCATTTTGATTCCAGCAGGAGTTGCAGTAAGCTTGGATAACGTGGTTGGCTGCTCACGAAGCCCTTTTCCTTTATGAGAAATCACGGCACCAGTTTTTAGCACCTCAGCAGAAGGTGTCGTGGTAGACAAAGCAAAGCTTTTTTTATTAAAGAGGATTGAATAATTGGTCTCCTCCCCGTATGTAAAGTCTTCCTTCGTCATCACGATTTTATCAATATTGGTTGAACGCAAGCCATTCTCCACTATCTTTTGGTATACCTTTTCTTGGTAAGCAGTTGGGTTTCTTAATCCTGTCGCTTGAAAAACCGGACTATTTACAGCCTTTGTCCCATTGTAGGCCATAACAGCAAAGTACCAGCTTTCCAGTTGCGTAGCATCATGAGCTCCTACCTTCGGTAAATCGCTTCGCTTAAAGTTTTTCGCAAGCATGTCAATACCAGTTTGTATATTGTAAACGACGTCATATTTCAGTTTCTCTACGTCATAGCCCTCTGTATTCGTGATTTGCATAATACCAATTCCACCATCACTGCTGATAATTGGTTCGCCATTTGGTTGGAAATGCGTCCACCCATTCTCTACAGCTGCCACACCTTTAACGATTTCCGGTGGGACACCAGCCTTTAACGCTTCCGTAGTAAGGAGGCAATTAACCGCTTGGCTTGTAGGATTTGTTTTAGAGCTATTATCATAGCCACAAGCATGTGCTTCCACTTTTAAGTCATCATTTAGCGCTCTCGCTAAGAAACCAGCAAAGTGAATACGAGTTACATAGTTTTGAGGACCGAATTCTTTTTCTGTATAACCCTTCGCTATACCCGCGGCAGTTACTTTTCGAATATCCGTATAAGCAGACGAGCCAACCTTCACATCCTGGAACGGTTGAGCTTCCTCTTGAAGTTTAAATGCTCTAGCTAAAAAGCTTGCCATTTGCGCTCTTGTAATATTGTCACCAGGGCGGAACGTATTGTCCTCTGGATAGCCTTTTATGATCCCTGCCTCTACAGCAGATTGAATGGCACCAGATCCATCAGTTGATTTTTTTACATCCTTGAACGATGTATCTCGAGGCGTCGTATCTAGTTTAAGCGCTTTAGCAATCATTTGAGCTGCTTGTTTGCGAGTGATATACTTCTCAGACCCGTACGTGCCGTCTCCCATTCCACTCATAATTTTATTGTCATAAAGATAGTTAACATGCTCATAGAACTGATTGCTCTTAGGAACATCCTTGAAAACCTGTGTCTCTGCCTGAGCCGGCGAAATATTAAAGCTTCCTAATAAAAGAGAAAGCCCTAACACAAAAGAAATTTTCTTCATCAATTTCCCCCTCCTTATCTATCACTCTACCATATAAAATAGGGAATTTGTAGAATATTGGTTCAGGCGGATGGGAAATATGGAGTTCTTTAGAGGAACTTTATTTCCAGTAGGCTTGGCTTTTCTGGTTTTGCTACAATGACTGCGGTTTTTGCTACAATCAACAGGCTTTTTGCTACAATGAGCTTCATTTTTGCTACAATATTTTCGGAGGCTTCACTTTCCTGTTTTTGCTGCAATGACTGCGATTTTTGCTACAATCAAATTTTCGGAGGCTTCACTCTTCTATTTTTACAACAAGCAATTCTCCGAAGGCTCATCTATAATCCAATCTCCCAGCTTTCTTCCATTATTTCCTCGGAAATAATATGATAGGATTCGCTATATTACTGCACAGAAAAGCACCCGAGCTGAATAAACTCGAGTGCCCACTTTTATTCAAAGCGCAAAGCCTTGCTTGGATTCATTCTCGCTGCCTTGAGTGCTGGATAAATACCAAATAGTGCGCCAATCCCTATAGAAGTGTATAGAGTGAGCTTAATTGCCCAAAGCGGTAACACTAGCGAAAACAAATCTATTTGATTGTTCCATAATTCAATAAAGCCATATCCTAATCCAATCCCTATAACTCCCCCAACGATACAAAGGAGGAAGGTTTCAAAGAAAAACTGCAGCATGATTTCAAAGGTAGTAGCTCCTAAAGCCTTACGAATCCCTATTTCCCTCGTTCTTTCTCGAACAGACATCACCATGACATTCATAATGCCGGTTCCACTAATAAATAAAGCAGTAGCAGTTATTCCTAAAAGCATCACCTGTAGAATAGATGTTACCTTGCTAAGGGCACCGAGCATTTGCTCCTGCTTAATCACACTAAAATCTATTTCGGAGTGATTTTCTTTTATTGCACTAAAAACCGCCGCATCGACTTCATCTATTGTTTCTACACTATCTGCCTCTACCACTATTTTCGTGAGGTTCTTCATATCGGTCACTTCAAGTGCTGTTCCTATCGGTATAATGATATTATTGTCGGTGCTGGAGCCAAGTGCCGCATTCGGTGCTAGTACACCAATCACTTCATACTCTTCCTCATTAATCAGCACCTTTTGTCCAACTATACTGTTGGCAGCAGAAGCATTCTCTCCTAGTAGCCTCTGCAATAATCGCTCCCAAAATGGTACTGGCTTTGTTTCTCCACCGCTTCCTTCCATATCCTCAGAAGGCACATCCGTTATGCCAAGTAAAGTCTGTTGAATATTATTCCCTAGAACTACCACTCTAGCATTAGCGTCCTGCTCCTCCTCCGAAAAGAAGCGTCCCTCTGCTAACTCAGCATGCTGAATTTGCGCATAGAGGTTGGTCGTTCCCACTAAAGAAGATTGCACCCTCTTCTCCTCGTACTCTACCCAGTTTATTGTCTCCAGCTGAGGTGTGACAGACTTCACATGGGGCACGGCTTCTACTGCCTCTGCATCCTCATAGGTGAGAGTGCTTGGTACACTCGTTAATCCACTTAAGAGATCCTTTTGCCCATTCGCAGTATCTAGTAACCTTCCTGGTATCACAAGAATCTGCTCCGCACCCAGGCTCCCCATCTGTTTCATGAGTGTGTCCTTTACGCCAATGGCAATAGCAGTCAAAACAATGACTGCGAACATTCCTATGACAATTCCCAGCATGGCAGACAGTACACGAAATCGATTCGACCATAATCCAAGAATAGCAAGCTTTAAGGCGGTTAGTATCTTCATTGAATCACCCCGTTCTTTAAATAGAGGATTCGATCAGCCCGCTCTGCTACCTCTAAATCATGAGTAATTAAGATGATTGTCGTACCCTGCTGGTGCACACGATCGAAGAGCTGTAAGATAGATGCCGTAGTTTCTTCGTCCAAGCTGCCAGTAGGCTCATCTGCCAATATTAGACTAGGTTCATTCACTAATGCCCTCGCAATTGCTACTCGTTGCTTTTCTCCACCAGAAAGCTGTTCAGGTTTTTGCTTTCGCTTATCCAATAAACCCATTTCCTCTAGAAGGGCATATACTCTTGCCTTTTTCCTCTTTAAACGCTTCCTGCCATACGTCAAGGGAAGCAAGACATTTTGATACACCGTCAAATTAGGAATCAGTTGAAAATGCTGAAAGACAAAACCAATCTCTTCATTTCTTAACCTTGTTCGTCGGTACTTGCTCATCTTATGTATCGGCTTTCCAGACAACTCATAGCTTCCTTTATCAACTTGATCCAATGTTCCGAGTAGATTTAACATCGTGCTCTTCCCAGAGCCAGACTTCCCCATGATGGCTACATACTCTCCTTGCTCCACTCGCAAGTTGATTCCTCGAAGAATTTCACTTTTGCTGCTTCCAGATCGATAATATTTTCTCACATCTCGGAGCTCAATCATTTATTCTCCTCCCCTCATGTCACTATCCAAGTTTCGACAAGAAGAGCGTAAACCCTTTTAGAAAATGAAAAATATCACTATACTACTAAACCTTTCCTTTTTTTCTTATGTAAAAAATACGATACGAGCAACTTGAAAACAGGAAATAGGATAGGAAAATCACGCCATGTATAAGCTCCTTGCTTTGCCTTGACAATAATAAACAATACACTGAATCAGTCTAAAGAATTAAAAAAAGCAGAAATGCTGGATATCCAACATTTCTGCCTATCTTTTATTAGATATTTAAATCATACATTTTCCCTTTAATAAGATATGCAGCACTTTCAGCAACATTCGTAATATGGTCAGCCTGACGTTCAAGAAAACGATTAATGAATAAAAGCTGAACAAGCTGATTTGTTTCCTCTGGGTGCTCACTTAAATAGGAAGTAAGCCTCTCATAGTTTTCTTTTCTATGCTTATCCACCTGGTCATCCAGTTCTCCAACCTCTTTAGCTAGCGCAATGTCTTCCTTTACAAATGCCTCTATTGACTTATGCAGCATTTCTAGAGAGACATCCTTCATTGGCTCTAGCTCTGTAAGATATAATAAGCTTTCTCTTTCTCCAATGACAATAGTAGATTTCGCCATATTAATCGCATAATCTGCAATTCGTTCGATGTCGCTAGAGATTTTGACAATCCCTATTATTCTTCGTAAATCTCTTGCAACCGGCTGTTCCTTTGCCATTAACCAAATAGCCATCTGATTAATTTCTTTTTCTAGCTCATCAATCTCGTTATCCTTTTCGATAACATTGATTGCCCCATCCAAGTCTTGCTTTTTAAGTGCATCGTAAGCCTGCACAATTACCTCGTCTGTCAGACGAACCATTTCCGCTAACTTATCTTCTAAATCCTGCATATTTTTTTCAAAGCTCTCGCGAATCATTATCCGTGCCCCCTATCATCCAAATCTGCCTGTCACATAATCTTCCGTACGAGAATCACGTGGTGTAGAAAAAATTATATTTGTTTGGTCATACTCAATCACTTCACCATTTAAGAAGAAGGCAGTTTTATCAGAAATTCTAGCTGCCTGCTGCATATTATGCGTTACGATTACAATCGTATAATCCTTCTTCATCTGAGCAATTAGCTCCTCCACTTTAAGTGTAGAAATTGGATCTAGTGCAGAGGTAGGCTCATCCATTAAGATAATCTCAGGTTTCATTGCAATGGCACGAGCAATACAAACACGTTGTTGCTGCCCACCAGAAAGTCCTAATGCAGAAGTCTTCAAGCGATCCTTCACTTCATCCCAGATTGCCGCTCCTCTCAGACTTTCCTCTACAATCTCGTCCAGCATTTTTTTATTTTTAATTCCTTGCATACGAGGTCCATAGGCAACATTATCGTAAATACTCATTGGAAACAGGTTTGGCTTTTGGAATACCATCCCTACCTTAGTGCGAAGCTTAATCACATCCTGGCTCTCATAAATATCTTCATGATCAATGACAATTTTCCCGTTAATCTTCACACCATCTATCAAATCATTCATTCTATTCAGTGTACGCAAGAAGGTTGATTTCCCACATCCAGAAGGCCCTATTAATGCTGTTACTTCTCTCTCTTGTATATCTAGAGAAACATCAAACAACGCTTGCTTTTCTCCGTAGAACAGATTTAGATTGGATACCTGAATCTTCCCTTCAACCTTGGCAGTAGTCATTGTCTCTTCCGTTCTTTCCATCATGGTTATCATATGAGTTCCCTCCAATTAATAGTCAGCCTTGTTAAATTTCTTGGAAATGAAAGTAGCAGTTACATTTAGTAATAGGATAATAACAATCAACACAATACCGATTGCCGCAGCAAGCTCAATATCACCAGTTTCCTGTGTGACTAGGTAAGAATGAACGGTTAACGTTCTAGCTGAAGAGAATATGCTTTCTGGCATCGCTGCAACCGTCCCTGCAGTTAAGAAAATTGCTGCAGATTCTCCGACAATACGTCCCATCGAAAGAATAATTCCTGATAGAATACCTGGCATTGCACTTGGCAGGATAACCTTGAACAATGTTTGCAGCTTTGTAGTCCCAAGAGCCAATGAGCCCTCTCGGTAGGCATTAGGCACAGTCTTAAGCGCCTCTTCCGTTGTACGGATAATTACCGGAAGAACGATAATTGTTAACGTAAGGGATGCAGCAATGATGGACATTCCTAGCTTCAAGGTCGCTACAAAGAATACTGCTCCAAATAGTCCATATATAATAGAAGGAATCCCTGTTAAACTTTCCGTCGCAAAGCGAATCATCTTAACTAGACGTCCCTGCTTCGCATATTCCTGTAAATATACAGCCGCCAAAATACCAATTGGAGTTGCAATGGCTAATGAAATAAGAATCGAATAAATCGTTGTAACGATCATCGGCCAAATTCCTCCGCCACCAGATGGGGAATAGTCACCAAAGATGAACTCAAAATTGATTAGTCGGAAGCCTTTATAAAAGATAAAGCCAACGATCACGACTAGCACTGCTACAGACAAGAAAGCAGCGCCCCAGAGCAGCCCACGAAATATATTGTCTTTTGTTTTTCTCATTAGTTGGCACCTCTAGAAGAAATTTTCGCTAAAACAAAGTTTAATATTAGAATAAAGGAGAATAACACGATACCTGTCGCAAACAGCATTCCCTGATGCGTACCTGATGCATATCCCATCTCTAACGCAATGTTCGTAGTTAATGGACGAACACTATCCGTCAGGCTAGTTGGGATAATCAAGCTATTACCTGCAACCAGAATAACTGCCATTGTCTCACCAATTGCTCGACCTAGACCTAGAACAATTGCAGCCATAATTCCAGACTTAGCAGCTGGAACAACCACCTTGAATATCGTTTCTATTTGAGAGGCACCAAGTGCTAGAGAGCCCTCGCGATACGTCTTCGGCACTGCACGAATCGCTGTTTCTGCGACTGTTACAATTGTCGGTAACATCATGATTGCTAGCACGAGAATAACTGCTAGTAGACTCTGTCCTCTTGCCAGCCCTAAATTATTTTGTAGAAAAGGTACAATAATCGCTAATCCAAATACCCCGTATAACACGGATGGAATTCCTGCTAAAAGCTGAATTGCTGGAGAAACAATCTTTGCCATCCTTTTAGGTGCAATTTCTGCTAAGAAGATTGCTGTAAATAATCCAACCGGCACACCTATGATTAATGCCCCTAATGTTGCAAGTAGGGAAGCCACGATCATTGGCAGTATGCCGAATTTATTCTCACTAGGCACCCACTCTGTCCCAAAAAGGAAATCCATAAAGCTATAGCCCTCAGCGACAAATGGGTAAGACCCCTTATAAAAAACGAAGGCGATAATCAAAGCCAAGCTCACAACAGATAGGAGCGCACATCCTAGAAAAACCTTTGCAGACAAGCCTTCTAGAAAGTACTTGCGTTTATTCGCCTTCTTCATTTCCACCTTTTGTTGTTCCAATTCTGGAATAGTCGTCATGACATGTCCTCCTATTCAAGCACTGGGATGGCACCGGCTTCTGAAACAACTACTTGTCCATCCTCGCTTAAGATATAGTCAATAAATTCTTGACCGTTTTCAGATAGCTGTCCATCCTTATAGACAAACAAGAAGGGACGAGAAAGGCTATACTGTTGATCGAGAACATTTTTAGCTGTCGGCTCCACCCCATTAATCTTCAATGGTTGGATAGATTCATCTATATACTCAAAGGAAATAAATCCAACAGCATGCTTATTCATCGCAACTGTTGTTTTAATATTACCGTTTCCACTCGCTACAATTGCATTTTGAATGAGCTCACCAGAGGAATACCCTACGATTTCCTGAAAGGCATCTCGAGACCCGGAGCCATCCTCACGAGAGACAACGACTATTTCTAAGTCCTCTCCACCTAGCTCTTTCCAGTTCGTCACTTCACCGGTAAAGATTTGCTTCACCTGTTCCAATGTAAGATCATTCACTGGATTCGATGGATGTGTCACAACTACAATTCCGTCATACGCAATAATGACTTCCTCGAGCTGTGCTGCTTCCTCTTCCTTTAAATCACGGGAGCTCATCCCGATCTCCGATACCCCATTTGTGGCATTGGCGATTCCTGCAGATGAACCAATTTGGTTTACCTCTATATTCACTGAATTTGTTCCTTCATATTTCATCGCTAGCTTTTCCGCAAGCGGACCCACGGATGTAGACCCAGAAATGGAGATTGTGTTGCTACTACCACTAGCTGTTGTATCACTTGCGTTTGCCCCACACCCTGCTAACATAAGTGCTACCGTAAACGTCAGTCCCAGACCAAATCTCTTTAAAAACATGAGAACCTCCCAAAATAAGTTTTCCATTCATATATCTCTATCATAAAGTCCAATAGTTAACCTACTATTAATCCAATGTAAAGCTTTTGTAAACTTTTTAATGAATTGTGTCTCACACAGGGACAGACACAATTCTCCACCGAACTGTGCCTCACACAGGGACTCCGGACTGCCGTGCACCGAGCTCCGGTGAATGTTGTAAAAATGAAGCATAATGTTGTAAAAATCATCATTAATGTTGTAAAAATTAGGCATAATATTGTAATTCTAAAATTCCGCCATGAAAATGTTGTAAAAGTAAGACATAATGTTGTAAAAATCACCCGCTATGTTGTAAAAACGAAGCATAATGTTGTAATTCTGAACTAACGAGCACCGAACTCCAGAGAATGTTGTAAAAACATGAAGTAATGTTGTAAAAATCACCTGCTATGTTGTAGAAATGAAGCATAATGTTGTAATTCTGAGCTACCGAGCCGCCGAGCTCCTCACCCAAAAAGTCATCAGAATTGCGCCTCACACAGGGACAGACACAACAAAAAAGCCCAGCATAAAAGCCGGGCTTTCCATCATCCAAACATTATACACTAAACACTGCGAGCGGTAGCAACGCACTCACAATATATTGGCCATCGTCTACAATCTCCGAGATTTTCAAGTCTACACATAAACTCGCTAACAGATAAGCGTCCTTCGGATCCATCTTATATGTTTCTGCAATATGAGAGACCATCGCACGAACTGCATCCTTTGCAGCATTCAACAGATCCGATCCTACCCCTGTAGTCCCATAAAAGCCTTTATGATCTACCTTTGGAGTAAGTGCTCCCTTCGTCAAAAACTGGGGAGACGGGATTTCTTTCCCTTTTATTAATCGAAACTTCAGCGTGGCAGTCATCGGACATTCAAGTGCAGTTACACATACCTCTCCGTCCCCTTGTGCTGCATGCCCATCTCCGCAGCTGAACAATGCCCCTGCTTCCTGGACAGGAAGATATAATTTCGTGCCAACTGTGAGCTGTCGAATATCCATATTGCCTCCGAAACTGCCAGGCGGCATAATACGAGCATCCTTCGCCCCCTTCGGACAAACGCCCATCGTTCCTAAGAATGGCTGAATCGGCACTCGGATATCCTCACGGAAATGTATGTACTCGCCATCCGACAAGTCGAACGTTCTCAAATAGGCATCTGGAAAATCTTCTTCTAGTAAGCCATGCTCTGGGAGAATATACATCCAGCCCCAGCTTCCTGTCTTCAGCTCCACGATCTCTATCTCTAACGTATCACCCGACTCCGCACCGTTTACCGCTACTGGCCCAGCTAACGGATAAACCCGCTTTCCATCAATTAAATCAATTTCCTCTGTCTGTGAATGAATTTGAAACTGATCGTCCACCACATCTCTCGTCTCAAAAACAACTGTGTCGCCACTGTCGATAGTCAAGACTGGGCTTAAATCCTTATCCCACCTAAAATGCACCTGCTCCTTTGATAACTCATGAATCACACCCATCCCCTATTCTCCCCTCTCTTTATTATCCAAATAATAACATATTCATCACCCACAAAGACGGCACCATAAGTTTATTAATCCAAAACCTAGTTATCATAAGAGATTATTCCCATAATCTTTGGACCGATAGCAGAGTTTCCCCTGCAAAATCCAATTTATAAATGTCTGGTTTCGAAGTGTTTTTCCAAAACTCATATCCATACTCTTGATTGAAATAATTCATTATAATGGTCATCACATTCCCGTGAGTTCCTATGACGATCGTCTTCGCCTGATACTCATTTAGAAGATGTTTGATTACAGGAATGGCTCTATTTTGTACATCTCTAATTGACTCTCCACCAGTGAAGGAAAAATCGATATCCTCATAGGAAGCCTTTATTGCCTGCTGAATCTCTTCTTCTGTCATTTCATCATCGCCTAAATGCCTTTCCCTTAACTCTTCATACACCTTTATTTCCATATCATTCGCATTCGCAATCCCTTTAATAGTTTGAATTGCTCTCTTATACGGGCTTGAAACAATTACATCGATTTTCTTATTATTCATGATGTCCGTCACTTTTTTTGCATCTATCATACCCTGTTGAGATAGGTTTCTCGAAAGCTCTTGACCAAGTATAAATGGTGACTTTGCGTGTCTTACCATATAAATGTTAGTATTCATGATTAGCAGCCTCCTACTATTTCCCCCCTGTTACCAAAAACAAAAAAGTACACCACTGAATTTTAGCGATGCACTAATGGTTGACAGGAAAGATAAAGTTCATTTCTACTAATAAAAACATACATTATCTTTCATTTTACACAGCAGCCGTCCTTCCAACTTATTTTTCATCAAAAACAGCTAGTGGTAATACCGCACTCACAATATATTGTCCAGCATCTACAATTTCGGAAATCTTTAAGTCTACACATAGACTAGCAAGTAAATATGCGTCCTTTGGCTCCATCTCATATGTTTCGGAGATATGCTGAACCATGGAGCGAAGTGCATCCTGAGCTGCCTTCATTAAATCAGGTCCCACGCCAGTTGTACCATAGAAGCCCTTGTGATCGACCTTCGGAGTCAATGCTCCCTTCGTCTGAAACTGTGGAGTCGGAATCTCTTTTCCTTTAATTAAACGAAACTTTAACGTTGCAGTCATCGGGCATTCTAATGCAGATACACATACCTCTCCATCCCCCTGTGCTGCATGCGCGTCACCGCAGCTAAATAAAGCACCAGCTACCTGAACAGGAAGATATAGCTTTGTACCGATTGTCAGCTGACGGATATCCATATTTCCACCAAAGGCTCCTGGTGGCATGATTGGCTGACCATCTGCATTCTTCGGGCTAACCCCCATCGTCCCCAAAAACGGCTCGATTGGAACCTTGATATCCTCACGTAAATGAATGTACTCACCATCCGACAAATCAAAGGTTCTTAAGTATGCATCTGGAAACTCCTCCGGCAACAATCCAAGCCCAGGCAAAATCGCCGTCCAGCCCCAGCTACCAGTCTCTAAATTCACAATCTCCACTTCCAATGTATCCCCTGGCTCTGCGCCTTCAATTGCCACAGGCCCAGCAAGCGGATATACCTTGTCCCAGTTCAAATTGGCAATGGACTCAGTAGTAGACTCTATAGAAAACTGATTGTCCGTAACCTCTCTTGTCTTAAAAACTACCGTGTCCCCACTCTCTATGGTTAAAACCGGCTTCGCATTCTTCTCCCAAGCATAATGCACAACATCCTCCGGAAAATAATGCACTTTCTCTGTCTCTACTGTCATTTTTATTTCCCCCTAAGCAATTTTTAAATTAATAGAATAATATCATATTTCAGATAAATAAAATAGACTTACCTAGTTAAATGTTTGTGAAGGAAATTAATACCATGTAAAACAAGCAATAAAAAAGAGTTCAGCGCTATACTGAACCCAATTAAACGTTTCGCTATTCCAACTCATTCAAGAAACTCGAAACAATCTCATTAAATTTTTCACTATACTCCCAAAACATCATATGCCCACCTAGAATCTCAATTCTCGATTCAGGGGTTACTTGCTGAAGATAGCTGCTGGCAGTCTCTGCCCAATGTTCAGCCACAACTGTTAAGGAAGGGATAATCTGACTCGCCTTCTTTGCTGTTTCTCGATAATCCGAGAACATTCCTGATGCAAACAGGTTGGTCGCAATATAATAAGGTGTTTTTAAGGACTGCTCCACAAGCAATGCCAGTTCCTCGTTTTCAAGCTCTCTCTGTACCATAACGTTGGTAATATAATTGGTGATGAACTCTCGTTGACCACTCGAATTTCGTAGATAGCTATTATAGATACCCGCTATGTCATCCAGAGCCCCCTCTACCCAATCACCCTCGTGTACCGATAATGATTTGGGTGGCATATCCACAAGGACAATAGATTTGACCTGTTCAAGCCCATGCTCCTTCAAATACTCCCAAACAGTTAAACAGCCAAAGGACCATCCTACAAGTGTAGGATTCTTTACATCCAATGCTTGTAAAACAGCAGCTAAATCTGCACCATGGGTCACATAGTCATTCCCATGAAGTGCCTTGGTAGATCGCCCATGACTTCTCGGATCGAAAACAATTACTCTGTTTGTTTTAGAAAAAAATTCAACCTGATTCAAAAATACCTCAGTGGTAAACGTGAAGCCTGGAATAAACACAATTGGCTCCCCTTCTCCAACATCTTGTACAAACAGCTCGACCCCTGAATCCACCTCCACATATTTCCCCTCGACAAAGGACATCATCATACCCCCTACAACTAGATTTATCTACATATATTCGTGCAAGGGGTGAAAAAGACCTGCTGTAGTGGGGGGAGTAATCTGATATAGAGCTAATATTGTTAATTGGATAGCATCCGCTTGTCCAGGAGAATTGTATTCAAATCAGGGTTTCATATGGAGCTCTCTATTCAACTCAAAGGTTATTAATTTACAATACAATTAGGAGAAAAATTAACAAACACTAAGTTTGTACCATCATCCATCATCCTTTTTAATTCTATCCCTAATGAATAATTAGTATTTGGTTCTCTTTGCAATACACATATGATATTTCCCCCTTCTCCTTGTGCAAGACAAGTTAATTGTAAGAAGTCATTATTATCATATATAAAAGAAACTATGTAATCATAATAGTCTTCTTTTCAATTGTTAGTTCCATAAACCCTAACTATTGATCCGCTCCAAATTGGAGTATTATCTGGAATTTCTTTTACAGGTATCCATTCACCCTTCATCATCCTACTCCCCTCTCTACTTACCTTTTATATTACGACCACCAATTCTCACGGATTGCTTTATCCAAATATTCCCAAAGGTACTTACGAATCAAGGTTTCACTTAAATTACATTATATCTCAGGTATATCAATCTCTTTATCTGAAGGCTTACTAATTAGAACCTTTAATAGTTATCTTATTCATTCATAATTTGTAGTAGCAATAAAATCAAAACCACCAGTTGAACTATTTTCATTTTTATATTCAAAATTATATATTAAAATTACTGCATTATATGATTTCTTTAGGGTTATACTTTTCTGGATTTTGGGATGACAATTTCTTCATACGAACAGCCATCTAATAATACTGAAATATCACTACTACTATCCTTATAGACCGCTTTTTCTATAGTATCCTCATCTGTTTCATCCATATCAATATTAAAATCGATAAAGAATTGGGAAGGGACAGACTCGCCATCCTCATCATACATTAAATCAACATACTCTCCTATTGACTCCACATCGTTAATATTCCCTAACCAAATTGAAACCGATCCTTGTTTTTCCATTATGGTATCCCCCTGTTTTCTTATTTATCTCATATTTTTAGGTCAGTGCAAAGCGTAAAACTATTCAAGGTATGTTTTATTATTGTTCTTTAATCAGCTAGTGACTCCAAGTAATATTTATCATTTTCTTCTATCTTTCTTAAAAATTCTTCAAGAGAAGTCGCAATTTGAATATCATAATAGTAAACTGCACTTCTATTCTTTTCATTCAATTCTATTGACATTAAAGCTGATTCACTGCCTTCAAAAAATATTAGTTTGTTATTCTCAAATTCATCATAGATTTCTATGTCGGGATAAAACTCAAAATCATTAACTCTTAATCGAAAATCCCTTACTGAATATGGACCCATAATACGATTAATATTAAACTCTGAACTTTTAATAAATCCGTAGCCAACCTCTATATAAAAATTAACTAACTCCTTAGGAAATGTTAAATTAAGTTCCTTCTCGACCTCTTTTATTTCGTTTTCAGTCACCGGATAAAAACTATTTTCTTGGTTTGCCTTAATAAATACATAGCTCATTATTTTTTACCTCCTTTAAATAGTGTATTTGCTGGTGAACCTGCTCCATGAATACCAGCTTGATTCTCATCGGGGAATTTTGCAGGATGCATATTCCACCATTCGTGTTCTTCATCAAAGGTATCTTCAATTATATGATGAGCATCGTACTTATCTCCTTGTTTCTTAATTACCTTCCTTCAACTTCTCTATTTGGTTTTTAGGTAGCTTCATCAAGAATAGGAGGAAGTACTTTATTGTTTACTTCTCCTCAAATTCTTTCATTACTTCTATGGCAGGTAAATTGAGTTTTCTATTTCGTTTCTCTCTTATTTTGGCAATCTCACTTATTTGCTCTCTCCACATATAAAAATCACCTTCTTAATATTATCCGTTGCCTCCCAGTACCTTTCGCTTCCCAGCATAGGTGATGCTTTCATCGATTGAATAGGTGCTTTCCACGTCTGAGTGATTAACTGCCAGGTCTGGATAGTTCTCTTTGCAGCATAGATCTCATCCAGCTCTTCTTTGGATGTTCCAGTCTCCAGCTTTTGATTCGCAGCAGCTAATATTTCTGACCCCATAAATCCATTGGCAGGAAGAATCAACCTGCCAAGTCCAAAGGGGATTGGAGAGATGCAGCTTAGGAAGATCGTGAGCATGTTCGAGAGCTCCTTAGCCAAGGTGGTCGATTGGAACGAGGATTCCCGCGTGGCTAGGTTCAACACCAGCCGACTTCTTGAGGGATTGCCCCTCCAATGTCCTGCCTGAAAGGATATTTCCTTCAGTCCGTTTTGGAAGAGTCCCTCCATACCTGCGAGCCAATCCTTCATTGGCTGGAAATCTTACTCTACTACTTTATTCAGCTAAAAAAATCCTGAAAGGCAGTTTATTGCCAATCAAGATTTTTTCTTCTACCAATTAAACTAATCCTCAATTAAATCTAGATAATAGTCATTATTTCTTAGAAATTTCCCAAAAAAAATCCTCTAAAGATTCAGATTCATAACCTGTTTTGTATTTCATCATTACTTAAAATTCGGCATGTAAAATATACGATAGCCTTTTGTCTATTAAACAATCAAATCTTTATAACTATCTGTATTGTGTTCTTTATAATTAATGACCTTTTTTTTCATCAGTATCTTCATATAAATTATCCAAGAAATCATCAATATTATCTGCAAGAAAATACATATTACTCATATCTTCAGCATCTTCTGGTTCTTGCTCATGATCCCAAAAATAAATTTTTTCATAATACGGCTCCTGGGTACCTAAACATATTATGTTTCCTCCTGGATCATTTGCTATCGGTAAAAATCCATCAGGCAGTCTATATTCGTATATATCAATATAATCTGCTAAATTACTATACATGTCGCCAATCCCATAAAACTCATTTAACACACTTACGCCCTGTTCATCAGAAACCCTAAACAAATTAGGCTCAGGATATCCACCATTCCATTGAATTAAAAATTCCTTATACTTTTTAGTAAAGCTAACTTGATTTTCTGTTTCAAATTCCTTAATTTCTTCTATAGTAAGCTTTTTATGTGAATTTATAATTTTGGCCATGTTAATACTCCTCTACTTATCTATTTTTTATTCACATTCGATATTCCTCCCGCATGAGTAAACTCAGCATGAATTTTATCTTGAACTAGAATCATTGTTTTTCCATCTTGATGGTGGTGCCATATATATCCTGTTGGAGGTTTATTCATTACTTGTACTGGTGGATCAGAATCTTTATTTAATCTCGCCTTAATATTTGCATTTTTATAATCTAACGGACGATTCGTCGGGCTTGCTATTTCAATTTCTACTGGCTTAACAGTAGGATGTGAGTATTCTGTGAAGTCTGGATAACCATCTGGATACCTCACTGTCTGTCCCTTCTTATTTGTATATATCCAAGTCCCGTCTTCATCTATTTTCACTTTACCACCTTTCTTTGTCCATTTATCCGGTGCAGGAGAATATGATGGTTTAGTGGCAAGTTGTTCTTTTGTAAATTGGATTTCTAAATTCTTTTTACCTGTATCACCCTTAGACTCTACCTTCCCGACTCCCTTCGCTTTTAAGCCCTTTACCGCTGTTTCCCCTATCTCTATTCCATCATCAACAGATTTGAGTGGCTTTACGAAAGTGAAGGCGGCTGCCAAGAGCCGTTCATCCAAGCTCGCGTCGGGACTCACGATGGTAGCGATATCCTCTGTGAAATAGTTCACCGTACTGATTGTTACCCATGCGAGACCGTCTGGCGTTCCCGATCCGTTGCCTCCCAGCACCTTTCGTTTCCCGGCATAAGAGATACTTTCATCGGTTGAATAGGTGCTTTCCACAGCTGAGTGATTAACTGCTAGGTCTGGATAGTTCTCTTTAAGTGCAGCATAGATCTCATCCAGCTCTTCTTTGGATGTCCCGGTGTCCAGCTTTTGATTCGCCGCAAAGGGAAATGGAGAGATGCCGCTTAGGAAGATCGTGAGCATGTTCGAGAGTTCTTTGGCCAAGGTGGTCGATTGGAATGAGGATTCCCGCGTGGCTAGGTTCAACACTAACCGACTTCTTGAGGGATTTCCCCTCCATACCTACGAGCAAATCCTATGGTCTGGAGATTTTGCTCTACTAACTTACTCATCAAAAAACCTTGAAAGACAGTTTACAGCCAATCAAGGTCCGAAATAATCATTTATAATCTTCAATTTCTTTACCAATTCTAATCATAACTATCCAGATTCATTTGTTATTATCTCCTACCATTAAACAGTTAGCATTGGTCAGGTTCTGTATACTACACTACTCTCTTCATCCTCCACAAAAAGTTGTCGTCTGATTGTATATTTAACTAAGTGCTGCATATAAAGCGGATTCAAGCATATTATCAAAATCGCCAAAAGTTTCCATATACTCACCTGAAGGCTTATCTAGTTCTACAAAAATTTTTTTAGAAACATTATAACAATACCAAGCTATATCTGAATCACCAAAAAAAATTAGCTCATCTTCGTCTTTAATTGAGTCCCATGTTTCATTGGCATCATAAAAACTATCGACATGATTTATTGGCTTAGAAACCAAAAATTTTTGGTCAATCCCATAAATTTTAAGTCCATTAAATTCAATCCCATTAACTGTTTTTAAAAATTCATAGTATTGCTGTGGCAATATATCTTCACCGAATTTTTCCACTATAGATTTATGAAATCCTGATAACTCGTTTTCTTTGGCAGGTAAATTGAGTTTTCTATTTCGTTTCTCTCTTATTTTGGCAATCTCATTTATTTGCTCTCTCCACATATAAAAATCACCTTCTTAATATTATTTATTCCTTATTAGGAGGGTAAATGTCTCCTTCTGGAATAGGAAAATCCACTTTCTTACTGTCTCCAGGTTTCATACCTTTTGTTAATGAATTTTGCTCATTTGTAATAACCTTGTGATAGGGATGGTTTTTTATCAGAATTAAGTTTTCCACATCATTAGTGCCACCTTGGTCCAATGGGATTCTATGATGGACTTGCCAACCGTCTGGAACTATTCCATATTCCCTCATATCTTCAATATCATTATCCGAAATTCCGGCTTTTTTTAATTCTTTTATCTTCTCAGCATTATTAACCATGGACTTCATTAAATTTTTCCTGACCATATTAAAATCCTTACGCAATTGAGCTGTGTCAACAGGATTTCTTTTATTAAACGTAACCTTTTCTGTTTTAACATTAGGAAGGGTTACGTCCTCACCTTTTAATTTACCAACAAAATCAGGACGACTATTTGTCATGATCACTTCATTCGCACCCTTAGACTCTACTCTACCACCAGACTCTGCCTTCCCGACTCCCTTCGCTTTCAAGCTCTTTACCGCTGTTTCCCCTATCTCTATTCCATCATCAACATATTTGAGTGGTTTCACGAAAGTGAAGGCGGCTGCCAAGAGCCGTTCATCCAAGCGCGCGTCGGGACTCACGATGGTAGCGATATCCTCTGTGAAATAGTTCACGGTACCGATTGTCACCCATGCGAGACCATCTGGCGTTCCTGATCCATTGCCTCCCAGCACCTTTCGCTTTCCGGCATAGGTGATACTTTCATCGGTTGAATAAGTCCTTTCCACGTCTGAGTGATTAACTGCCAGATCTGGATATTTCTCTTTCAGTGCAGCATAGATCTCATCCAGCTCTTCTTTGGATGTTCCAGTCTCAAGCTTTTGATTCGCCGCAGCTAATATTCCCGGCCCCATAAATCCCTTGACAGGAAGAATCAACCCTCCAAGTCCAAAGGGGATTGGAGAGATGCCGCTTAGGAAGATCGTGAGCATGTTCGAGAGCTCCTTGGTCAAGGTGGTCGACTGGAATGACGATTCCCGCGTGGCTAGGTTCAACACCAGCTGATTTCTTGAGGGATTGCCCCTCCAATGTCCTGCCTGAAAGGATATCCCATTCAGTCCGTTTTGGAACAGTCCCTCCATTCCTGCGAGCCAATCCTTCATGGTCTGGAGATCCTTTTCCACTACTTGCAGTGAAGCTGTCTGCGTTGTATCAAATGCTTGGAGTTGGTCGACTGTATCATCCCTTTTTCTTTTGGACTGCAGGATCCCCTCCTGAACAGCACCATCATCGAGATGAGGCAAGGCAACAATATCACTGACCATGTCCATGATTTGATTTGCCTCGTCGGTTAAGACCTCTGTTAGTTTGCCAATAAGAGTGAGTCCCTGCTCCAGCTCACCAGCTAAAAACTCCTCTAGGATATGACCACTTACGGCTGGTTCTAGCGAATGCAGCGCATCATCCATTTGACGAAGAATCTGTTGGAAGCTACCGGTGAAAACTTGAAAGAACTGCAGGAATGGAAGGTGGCATTCTGCATAGTATTCCCTGATAGCAGTTCCCCCTTCACCCGTGAAAGATGAATCCATTTCTACCAAACCCTCGACACTCCACTGGATATCAAGCGCCTGTTTACCGAGCCTGTCCATCCACTCGATATTTCTCCGTATCCCCTGTTGCAACAAATCAACATCCAGCACCCTCATCGGAGTCGAACCCTCATCCATAAATAGCTTCTTTTCTTACGCAATTGCTGATAATAAAAAAACATAAACATCCTCCCAACCAACACAATATTAGTTATAATATTCCATTTTTGGTTGTAAAGGTAAAGTGCGGATAAGGGAATAATTAGAAAATGATTCTATTATAATAAAGAAAGATTTCCAAAACATTACTTTTAGAATAGCTTTATATAGCCAATAAATCCTAAATCTATAGTTTTCTCACTTCCTCTAGAAAAGCTGGTCGCTTCGCATAGCGGACACTTAAATCTTTTATTAGCTCCTGCTGTTTCTCGACTCCTGCAACTTGTTTATATTTTTTTAAAATCTTGCATACGACCTTGTACTGTTTTCTATTATTAGAAGATTCTGCAGCCCGTTGAATATGTGTTTCATAGATCGAAATCACTTCATCCGGAAAGCTGTCTATCAGTTTCTCCCCATATCTCTCTACAATGAGTGGGTTTTTCTTTACGTAATATAAAAGCTCGTTTACGTCATTTTCCTCTTCTATTATTTTTTCGTATACAGTATCTGCATATATTCCTCTTCCTCCTCGCATCTCCTCCATTAATCCTCGATAAAATGACTGCCAATCTTGCACTAATTCTTTCAGCTCCTGATAATATTGATAATCTCCTGAAATCAGCAGCTCCCTTGCAAGCTGTACCTGCTGCTCTTTTTGTGCTAGCCCTTTATAAGCAAGATATCTGTTCTTTTTCCACTGGTCTACTAAGCCTCCCAATTGCTGATCTTGCTTTTCCCCTTCCAAGGCTAATTCGAGAACCTTTTCGTAGTTCTTCTTTTCTAGGTTCTGGTCAATTAAAAGCTGACGGAAGAAGGTGAGATGTATATGCTGCTGAATAAAGACTTCTTTTTCCTGCTCCGCTCCATGAATCACTTTTATCCTCCACAACAGTTCCAGTATCTGCCCATGATAATAGCGATCCACGTCTTTATTGTCTAATAGTGCCTCTAGCTTCTCTCTAAATTGGTTCGCAAGGGTTTGATCATCTACATAAACCAAGCAAATTTCTAAGAGATCTAGCTGAAAATTCTCCCAACCGTCGAAACAAGCATGCTCACTAAATTTCATCAGCTTATTCAAAATTGTTGTCTTATCTTTTAACGCTAAATCTAGACTTTCCACGACTCTGCCTTTTATTTGAGAAAGTATCGATTTAACTAAATAACCAACATCTCCCCCGGAGTCATCTGCATACTGAAAGGCTTCCACTCCCTTCTGGAGGGCATACAACTCTAAGTCTAGTCCCTCTAAGACGTTCTTCACTTCCCTAATTTGATCTAGAACCTCCATCATATCGGTTACAAAATCATTTACTTCTCGGTAGCTTAAAAAGCGGTTCCTTCTATTATAGTTTTTCACGACAGCAATAATTTGCTTCTTTAATTCATTCTTCGTAGCCTTCGGTTTCGTTAATTGTGCAGCAAAGGTTTTATCTTTCATTGCCTGCTTATAAATAAGCTCTACTAGTTCTTCTTTTGTTAATTGGTTCAATAAATCTTTTAAAGGGGGCATTTTCGCTTTCTCCTGTGGCTCCATTTCTTGAAGCTAAAAATAGGCTGCCACCTCATGCTTGCAAACCGGTCCCATCTCATAAGGGCAATCACAAGTAGAATCAATAACTTCCCCATCATCATCTAACGTAACGGTCACTTCATAATCATCCGTCCCCTCCACGATGAAATGATAAGTCTCATTATCCTCTTTGAAGCACTCCCTTACATTTTCCTCCAAGTAGTAATCATAGCCCCGCTTCCAAATCTTCGGATCGATGCTCTCTTGTAGCTTGTTTAAATCCATGTTTGCTCACCCACGTTCTTTTTTTCATTATTATACCAGTTCTTCATAAGCTAGTAGGAGAAGATTAGTAGTGGCGAGAAGGCTATTTTTAGGGGTATGTAGGTACTTTATCAAAGGCACTTCCATTGGGGATATTTTGCGCTCTACTATTTCCAGTAAATTTCCGATAAGTGACTAAATTAGCTGTGAAAGTGACTAATGGATCTCTGAGAGCGACTAAATCATCTCCGAAAGCGACTATTCTTAAAAAGCCATCTACTCATCGTCCAGGAGCTCGAGAATCTCCACTTTTTGCAAGCAAAAAGTGGCCCATTGCCTATGTCACTTCTATCGGCGGGAGATGCTAGAGGAGTAGCAATGCCCATTTCAAATTAAAATAGTGATCTACTATAGCAGTAGTGTTTGCTTTCTCATCATATAATTTCCAGTAAATTTCCGATAAGTGACTAAACTAGCTGCGAGGGCGACTAATGGTGAGATAAAAGCGACTAAACTAGGCGTGAAAGCGACTAATGCATCTCTGAGAGCGACTAAACTACCTCCGAAAGCGACTATTCATAAAAAGCCATCTACTCATTGGTCAGAAGCTCGAGAGTCTCCACTTTTTGCAAGCAAAAAGTGGCCCCATTGCCAATATCACTTCTATCGGCGGGGATGCTAGTTTAATCTCAACAAAAAAAGAAGCTAGGTGTGGTGCCCCAGCTTCCTTCCTCATGGTTTTAATATTACTTTGATGCAGCCATCCTGCTTCGTATCAAAAATTTCATACCCTCGTTTTGCTTCTTCTAGAGGGAGGACATGCGTCACAATGTCACCTGGATCCACTTTACCTTGTTCGATTAAGCTGTAAAGGAAAGGCATGTAGTGGATTGCAGGAGCTTGTCCTGTTTTCAGGGTAACATTTCGCTGAAAGATATCTCCCAGTGGGAATGCATTGTATCTGGATGAATAGACTCCGGTAACTTGGATGGTACCGCCTTTTCGGACAGCCTGTGTAGCTAGGACAAGTCCACCCATTGCCCCTCCCTGCAGTTTCAATCCAGAAGCTAAAAATTCCATCGGTGTCATTTTCCCACTCATACCTACACAGTCAATGACAACGTCTGCCCCACCTTTTGTCATCTCCTTTAAATATTCTCCGCAGTTGTCGTGCGATTCAAAGTTCACGATTTCCACTTTGTTATGCTTCTTGGCATGCTGGAGACGATATGAAATGTAGTCAACAGCAATCACTCGCTTGGCCCCTTTTAGCCAAGCAAACTTTTGGGCCATTAAACCAACAGGACCACACCCAATGACAACCACCGTATCCCCGCTTTTCACTCCTGCATTGTCCACACTCCAGTAAGCAGTTGGCATGACATCCGCTAACAAGGTGAGTTTTTCATCGGGTACTTCAGATTCTTTCGGAATAATAAATGGAGTAAAGTTGGCGTACGGGACACGCAGATATTCGGCTTGTCCTCCAGGGAATCCACCGGCTGTATCGGAATATCCGAAATAGGCTCCCATCTCTCCGTTTTTATTAGAATGATCGCATTGACTCTCTAACTCATGCGTACAATACCAACAAGTACCGCAAGCAATATTAAACGGAATGATGACGCGGTCTCCAGCTTTGACCTTCGTGACACCCTTTCCAACTTCCTCAACAACTCCCATCGGCTCATGCCCGATAACATAGCCTTTTTCTAAGTTAGGAATCATCCCGTGGAGCAGATGCAAATCTGATCCACATATTGCAGTAGATGTAACACGTATAACGATATCATCGGCTTTCTTTATTTTCGGGTCGTCTACCTTTTTCACTTCCACGTTTTTCATTCCTTGATATGTGACTGCCTTCATGACTGTCACCTCCTTTTCTTATTTTGGTGGGCTTGGGAATAAACCTTTTCGATTCATGTTTTCAGGAAACAGGTCTAGCTTGGCGATGAAAATGGCATTTTCCGCTGAACGAAGGTCCAAAACCTTTTGACCTTCTAAATCGTACGGCTTTAACCATTCTTTTTTTACCATCAAATCGGCAATATCCGAATACAACTCAATCATGACGTTTAACTGAGTTTGAATCAGCTTTCGCATAACAGGTGAAGCTGTCTCGGTTAACGCTATGGAAAGGTTACGAATTCCTGTTTTCGTGGTAATTAAAAACTCCATCGCAACCCCCGCATCGGTCAATTCTGGCATGCCAACAGAATTCATTGGATCTAAATAATCCATGGTGCTCATACTTACTCCTCCTAATATTCAAGCTCCGTTTTCCGGTATAATTTAAGCATCGCTTCTAAAGCAGGGGTAGTCAGTTTCACATTCTTATCAAGCAATTCCCTAAGATCTTGATCAAATACAACCCCTTGGGAGAGCTTGGATTTTAATAAACTTAACGTCATAAAATTGATGACCTCATGGAATTCCATCATTTCGTGCAATGCCAGTTTCTTTTCAAACATGCGTCCACCTCCTCTATCTCTTCTCAAAGGCTACCCTTTCGAAAATGAAACTATTCAATTAGTGAATCCTTCTACTCTTAGATTCGTATGTATGCTAAAGGAGGAGGTAGAATGTGGATAATAGATATTCTGTTTGGAATGATAGAAGCCTGGTCTGAGCGTAGGGCAAGTGCTAACGAGCGTAAGTTGAAACCAAAGAAAACACCTAGAGGGAAAAGAATTCGGTGAACTTTTACAGAAAATAAAAATCCAGCCTTCAATAAAGGCTACTAATATGGATACTAGAGCGACTGACTGAATTGAGCTAACTTTTCCCAGTTAATTTCCGATAAGTGACTAAACTAGTTACGAAAGTGACTAATTCTAAGATGAAAGCGACTAAACTAGTCATTAAAGTAACTAACTCCTAACTGAAAACGACTAAACCACCTCCGAGAGCGACTATTCGTAAATAGCCACCGACTAATTGTTCGGGAGCTCTAGAATCTCCACTTTATACATGCAAAAAGTGGACCATTGCCTATGTCACTTCTTTCGGCAGGGATGCTAGAGGAGTAGCAATGCCCATTCCAATTTAAAACTGGGACTATCTCAACCTAATTTCCAGCAAATTTCCGATAAGTGACTAAACTAGTCGTGAAAGTGACTAATGTCGAACTGAAAGCGACTAAACGGACTCCGAGAGCGACTGTTCGTAAATAGCCACCGACTAATCATTCAGGAGCTCTAGAATCTCCACTTTTTGTAGGAAATCCTGCTCTACTTACTTGTAATTTCTTTATCAAAATAAAAAAGCCATAGACCAAATTGTCTATAGCTTTCCACCACTCACTATTTCGAGCCAGCTTGCCGCTTCCTTGGTTAAACCGTTCCAGTCCTGTTGATTGATAAACTCTTTTTTAACCAATGCACTGCCTGCTCCAATGACGGCTGCTCCTGCCGATATATAGGAGTGAGCGGTTTCCTTGGTGATGCCCCCTGTAGTCATGATGTCGATGTAACCTAGAGGGCCTCTGACATCCTTGATGAAACCTGGTCCCAGGCTAGATGCCGGGAAGAGCTTTACCATGCTAGCACCGGCTTTACGGGCGTGTAGCATTTCGGAAGGAGTGAACACACCTGGTATAAATTCAATCTGCTGACTGATAGCAAACGTTAAGACTTCCATATCGAGAGCGGGCGACACGAGGAACCGAGCACCTGCTTCGATTGCACGCTTGCCCTCTTCAATATTTAAAACTGTTCCTGCTCCGACAAGCAGCTTGTCAGCATATCGTTCTACCGTTTCTTGAATCATCAGCTCAGCTTGCTCCGTGTCCATTGTGATTTCAACTGCCCTAATGCCCCCTTTGTAAAGAGCGTCTATAATAGAAGCACTCTTTGAATAAGGAATTTTTCGAAGCACAGGGATAATCTTACAACTTTTTATTTCGAGCATTAACTTACCTACCTTTGAATCTGGTCATAGCCAGTTTTTATTTGGTGGGCATATGGATAACCCTCTGCATCGCCAGGGACAGTCAAGGCAAAAGCTGCAACACGATTGGCCAAGCTGACCACTTCCTCTAGGGGCATCCCTTGTAGAAGTCCAGACAGAAATCCTGCAGCGAAGCCATCTCCTGCACCAATTGGGTCGACTATGTTTTCAAGCTGCACACCTGACACATAACCGGACTCGGTAGCTGTCGCATAGTACGCGCCTGCTTTTCCTAGCTTAATGACTACGATGGAAGTCGCCCCTGTTAATAGCTGTGCAGCAATTCTTTCTGGCTCCTTTTCTCCCGTGAGCATCATCCCTTCCTCTATTCCCGGCAAGACAATGTCACTTTTCCTAGCGATATCCCTTAAAACTGGAATTGCCTCTTCCTTTGACCAGAGCTTTAACCGAATATTTGGATCAAATACTACTTTAACTCCATGCTTTTTCGCAAGGTCGATACTATGATATACAGTCTCCATGCAAGTGTCACTTAATGCCGGCATGATACCAGTCAAATGAAGATACTTTGCAGCCGCTACATATGCTTCATTGATATCTGCAGGTGATAGCTGAGAGGCAGCAGAATTTCTTCGATAATAAAATACACTTGGCTCTCCAGCTGCTTTTCGTTCCTTAAAGAATACAGCAGTCGGATGGTTCGGAAGAAATTTCACCTGAGAGGTGTCAACTCCTTCTCCGCGGACAGTGTTGCGAAGATACATACCGAAATCATCCTGCCCCAATAAGGAAATCCACCCTACCTCATGCCCCAGACGTGCAAGCGCGATTACAACATTTGTTTCAGCACCTCCAATCGATTTAACAAATTTAGATGCATAGGTCATGGATCCAACCGACTCTGGTGTAAATAAAACCATTGACTCTCCTATTGTTACGACATCCATTGTGGCACCTCCTTATACTCCTGAATAAGCCATGAATCCGCCATCCACTGGCACGGTGATTCCTGTTACAAAGCCAGACATCTCTTCATTTACCAGCCAAAGCATCGTTCCGAGCAGATCCTCCGGTTTACCAAAGCGTCGCATTGGTGTGTGAGTAATGATTTTATGTGCTCGATCCGTGTAAGAGCCGTCTTCATTGGTGAGCAGATTTCGGTTTTGATCGGTTAGGAAAAAACCTGGCGCAATCGCATTTACTCGAATTCCAGCATCCGCAAAATGAACAGCCAGCCACTTCGTTAGATTCTCAATTCCAGCCTTTGCAGCACTATAGGCTGGAACCTTTGTCATTGGTGAAGGTGCGCTCATGGAGGACATATTTAGAATAGTTGCATGTCCTTTGCTAATCATATCCTCTGCAAACACCTGGGTCGGAAGCAAGGTTCCCAATATGTTTAAGTCAAAAACAAAGCCAAAGCCTTCCTTCGTCAGATCAAAGAACGTCTGTACCTCCGAGTCCTTCCAATCCTTCTCTTGAAACAGCTCATGAGAGGTGATTCCCATCGGATGGTTTCCACCTGCTCCATTAATTAAAATATCGCAGGCTCCAAGCTCGGCACGTACCTGTTCTCTTGCCTGAATAATAGATTCCTTATCTAAGACATCACAGGAAATAGCAATCGCTTGCCCTCCTGCTTCTTGAATTTCCTTTGCAACCGTCTCTCCTTTTTCCTTTGTGCGATTTAAAATCGCAACCTTCACACCAAGGTGACCTAGCTCCTTGGCCATAGCTCCACAAAGTATGCCGCTACCTCCAGTAACCACTGCTACCTTTCCTGCTAAATGATTATGATTCATTATTCTCACCTCTTTTATTGAAAGCGTCCCATAACCCAAACAAATACATAGCACCTAAAGCCCGGTCATAGAGCCCGTACCCTGGTCTTCCAACCTCTCCCCAAATATCTCTCCCATGATCAGGTCGCATATAGCCGGTGTAGCCAATATCGTAAAAGGCCTCCATCACACCAACCATATCAATAGAACCCGCAGACATCTTATGGGCAGTTTCAATAAAGTCTCCGTTATCGTATCTTTTCAGGTTTCGAACATGCGCAAAGTAAATACGATCTCGGTATTTGCGAATGATACCTGGTAAATCATTTACTGGATTAGCTCCCAATGACCCGCTGCAAAATGTCAGCCCGTTTGAGGGGCTATCCACCAAGCTTAGTATCCTTCCGAGATTCTCTTCGTTCGTCACAATTCTCGGCAATCCAAAGACAGACCAAGGTGGATCATCTGGATGTATGGCTAGCTTGATGCCGTGCTCCTCTGCCACTGGTACCACCTCTTGTAAGAAGTACTGTAAATTATCCCAAAGCTTTTCCTCATCCACTGATTGATAGGCAGCTAAAACCTCCTGCAGCTGCTCTAGTCGATCGGGTTCCCAGCCTGGAAGGGTGAAGCTTTTATTCTGAAGGACTGTCGCCACCAGTTCAGCCGGCTCCGCCCCCTCCATCATGCTCTTTTCATAGAACAGTGCAAACGAGCCGTCCTCCAGTTCCTTTTGCAAATCTGTTCGTATCCAATCAAAAACTGGCATAAAATTGTAGCAAATTACCTTTGTGCCGACCTTCGCTAGTTCTCTGATTGTTTCTTTATAGTTTTCGATATATTGCTCACGTGTTGGGTATCCTAGCTTGATATCCTCATGGATATTAACACTTTCCACTACTTCAATATGCAGCCCATGTGCTTCTACTAGCTTCTGCACATTCTGAATTTCACCTATTGGCCACTTCTCTCCAGCTGCGAGATGATGAAGTGACCAGACCACTCCCTTTACGTCGGGGATCTGTTTTATTTGCTCTAAACGTACATGATCATTACCTTCTCCAAACCACCTAAATACCATCTCCATCTCTATCACCTAACAATCCTTATATTTCTAACGATAAGTACCGCTTACTATTGAAATAGCAAATATCTTGTACGATTTCTCCCAATAAATCAAAGTCCTGTGGGAACTCCCCATTTTCTACCCAATCCCCTATCACATCACAAAGAATTCTTCTAAAATACTCATGGCGAGTATAGGATAGAAAGCTTCTTGAATCCGTCAGCATACCGACAAATCGAGCTAGAAGCCCAGTGTTCGCAAGCGCCTTTATGTGATCCACCATTCCATCCCGTTGATCATTGAACCACCAAGCAGTCCCGAACTGAAGCTTCCCTGGAATATTTCCTTGGAAATTCCCAACCATCGAGGCAATCATATAATTATCTCTTGGATTCAAATTATAGATAATAGTTTTTGGTAACTCATTCGTGTATTCCAACACATTTAACAGATTGGATAAATCAGCAGCATAAGTAAAATCATGAATCGAGTCATAGCCTGTATTTGGTCCTGCCTGTGCAAGCATCCGTTTGTTATTGTTACGAATAGCCCCAATATGAAGCTGCATTGCCCAGCCTTTAGCGGCATACATTTTTCCGAGCTCAATGAGTGTAGATGTTTTAAATTGAACAATCTCTCGCTCGGAAATCCTTGCGTTAGTGCGTCCCTTTTGGAAAATAGCTTCTACTTCCTCTAGAGTGAAAGCTTGATAAAAAGAGGAATCCAAACCATGATCGGAAAGACGGCAGCCAACCTGATTAAAATAATCTACCCGCTGACGAAGCCCTTTCAGAAAATCCTCATAGGATTCAATGCTTATACCAGATACTATAGCTAGCTCATCTGTCCACTCCGAAAAGCTATCTAGCTCAATCCCCAAGGCCCCGTCCGGTCGGAAGGTAGGAAGCACCTTCACTCGGTACCCCTCCTCCTTCAAAACTTGATGATAACGAAGGTCATCCACCGGATCGTCCGTTGTACAAATTACATGTACATGGGATCTTTCAATCAATGCTCTAGCAGTATAATCCTTTGTCTTCAGTAATTCATTGCCCTGCTCCCATATTTCCTCAGCAGTAGCGGCACTTAGTATTTTTTCTATCCCGAAATACCTTTTTAATTCAAGCGCAGTCCAATGGAATAAAGGATTGCCAAGCGTGTAAGGGACTGTAGCAGCCCACTTCTCAAACTTTTCCTTGTCACTGGCACTTCCCGTTATATAGTGTTCATCCACTCCATTTGCTCGTAACGCTCTCCATTTGTAATGATCACCAGCAAGCCATATTTCTGTGAGATTTTCAAAGGTTTTATTCTCCGCAATCTCCTTTGCAGAAAGATGGCAGTGATAATCGATAATCGGCATTTCTTTCGCATATTCCTGGTAGAGCCTTTGTGCAGTTGCTGTTTTCAATAAAAACTGTTCATCCATAAAGGGCTTCATTTACTCTTCCCCCACTTACATAAATAGATTTGGCAAGAACATTACAATGGAAGGCACAAAAGTTAAGAGAAGAACGAGCGCAAAGATTCCTAGGATAAATGGAATCGATTCTTTTACATAGTCCTCTAATGGAACCTTCATAATAGAGGTGGTCGTATACATGGTTACTCCTACTGGTGGAGTCATTCCTCCAAAGGTTACGATGGTCATCATCAGAATTCCGAAATGTACCGGGTCAATTCCTACCTGCACAACTATTGGCAAGAATATTGGCGTTAGCAATAAAACAAGCACCGTCGATTCGATAAACATACCAGCAATAACTAAGAAAATGAGAATTAAAATAACCATGAGACTTCCATTTGTCGTAATTCCAATTAGAAAATCAGCTGCGTTTTGCGGCAATCTGTCATATGTAATTAAGAATCCTAGAATAGAAGAAACAGAAATAATTAGTAGGATAGATGCATTGTCTGTAACAGACTGAGAAAGCGCCTCCTTAAAGTTCTTCCAGTTCAATTCTTTATACACGAAGAAGCCGATGATTATTGCATAAACAACGGCAAAGGCTCCCGCTTCCGAAGCAGTAAAGATTCCAAAACGAATCCCCACTACTAGAATCACTGGGAACATCAAAGCCCAAATACTTTCTAGAAAGGTTCTCATCACTTCAGAGAAGGATGCTCGCTTTTGCACGATATTACTGTCATAACCTCTTTTTCTAGCAATCACGTAAGAGATGACCATCAAAAATACCATCATAAGAAGTCCTGGGATGATTCCTGCTAAGAATAGCTTTCCAATCGACACCTGACCCACGTAGCCGTATAAGATAAGCCCAATACTAGGTGGGATTGTTGCGGTGATTAAGGAGCTAATTGCGATTACCGAAGCAGAGTAGCCTCCAGAATAGCCACGGTCGATCATTTTTTGACCTAAAATACGACTTTGCATGGCAGCATCTGCATTCGCTGAACCTGATACGCCTCCCATAATCGTACTAAGGACAATAGATACGTGGGCTAGACTTCCCTTTAAGTGACCAGTCAGTGCATTTGAAAATCGAATTAGTCTATCCGTGATTCCTGAAGCATTCATTAGGTTTCCAGCGAGAATAAAGAAAGGAACCGCTAGAAGAGGAAAGGATTGCGTACCAGCTACCATGCGCTGAGTCGTAAGCTCAATCGGCAAATCTGACCCTACTAGAAAATACATAAGACTTCCTATCCCAATCGCAAAGGCAACCGGCATATTGAGAAACAGTAAGATTAAAAATATAATAGCGACTATTAACAAGCTAATCCCTCCCTACGATTCCAGTTCATTGGGTGACTTTAATCTCCCAAATTCTTCTTTTAGTTGCGACAAAATAGTAAATATCATTAACACACTTCCCACTGGTACCGCTGATGTGATAAAAGAATAGCTAAGTGGCAAATTATTAATTTGTCTCACTGAATTTTCTATACTCAGCTGAAAGCCATATACTGTTAAAAAGATTAAGAAGCCTAGCACAAGGACCTTTGTGATGATTTCGATAATATTGCGTACACCTTGCGGCAAAACTTTCACAAATACATCTACCGTTATATGCTTACGTTCTCTCAAGGTTCTATTGGCGCCTAAAAAAATAGCCCAGACAAATAGGAGCTGAGCAAACTCAACTGACCATGAGAGGGGCATACCTGCCCATCTCATGATCGCTGCCAAGAAAACAAAGAACACGATTCCAACCAGTAAAAAGTTTGTGAGAAAGTTTTCAATTCGGATATAAATATCTGCAACCTTTTTCACCATTGTACTCACTACTTCCCTAGAATTTTGTTTACTTCGTTTCTTAACTCTGCATAGCCATCCATTTTCTCATAGACTACTTCTGTTACTTGCTTAAATGGCTCGGTATCAACCTCCACAATTTCTACACCAGCAGCTTCCATTTTTGATTCGAAGTCCGCTAGCAGCTCAATCGTATTTTGAGACGCCTCTTCTCCAGCCATCTGTGCTTCTTCATACACAATTGCTTGATATTCCTCTGGTAGATCTGCCATCCAATCTGCCCCTGCAACAACTCCTGTAATCAGTTGGAAATGACCAGTTTTCGAAATATATTTCACTACCTCATGCAGGTTTGCTCCGAAAGACGCAGGATGCTGTGCTTCTGCCCCATCAATTACCCCTTGCTGGATACCAGGATATACCTCTGAGAATGCCATTCCAGCTGGACTTGCTCCCATGGCAGAAATCGTTTCTGTCCAAACAGCAGCTCCAGGTGTTCTAATTTTTAGTCCCTTCAAGTCCTCTGGTTTTTCAATCTTTTTATTGGTAAGGAAATGACGGTCCCCTTGATACCAGTTAAAAGAGAGAATTTGTAGGTTATGCTCTGTTGCCAGCTTATCTGACCATTCCTTGAATAAATCAGACTGTGCTACCTTGTTTGCTTCATCATAGTTTTCCACGATATACGGAGCGGAGAGAATACCGATGTCTGGCACCATTTCAGCAAGACGACCTGCATCCACTAGTACAGCAACATTTGCCCCTACCTTTGCCTGTTCAAGTACGTCACTGTCATCCCCCAGTGCCCCATTTCCGTAAATCTCTATTACTACCTTGTCATCCGTTTTTTCTGCAACTCGTTCCTTGAAGGTTTCAAGCCCTTGGTAAATCGGATCCGTTGCAGCTAATGCGGTGTTGATTTTCAATGTATAAACCTTATCCGAGCTTGCTTCCATTTTGCTGTCATCTGAGCACGCAGCTAAAAGTGTACATACGATAAAAACTAAGCTTAATAAGAACCCCTTTTTCCCTTTCATTGAAAAGCCCCCTTGTTTGATTTGTGAATTAAAGCGCTTACATTTTTAATGAAAAAAAATTACTTAAAATAAGTTGGATATTCTTCTTTCAATGAATCTAATTCAAAGCGTAGCTTCCGTAAATGTTCCCCCATCGCCTCATCTGCTAGTTGAGGATTTCCTTTTTCTATCGCATCGGCTATTACAAGATGCTGTGACATGATTTGCTCCCAATTATAGTTTGCAGCTAAACTCAGCATTCGAATTCTATTCAAATGTGCATTAAAATTTTGCAACACGGACCAAATCCTCGGCTTCTCCGCACCAATTGAGATAATATAATGAAACTCCTCATCCAGCTCGAATAACTTCATATAATTCTTTTCATCAATACAAAAACGCTGTCGTTGTAAATTCTCTTTCAAGGTTACGAAATCTACCTTTTCGGGATTTTCAGCAGCTAGCTTCGCCGATGCCCTTTCCAGCAGCTCTCGTATGAAACGAACCTCCTCCACATGATCCAAGTCAATCAATGAAATAAACGTCCCGCGCTGAGGATATACCTCGAGTAACTCTTCCTGTGCCAATCGAACAAAAGCCTCTCGAACGGGGGTCCTACTGACGTTCAGTAATTCAGAGATTTCCTTTTCTGAGACACTCTGGCCGGGCTTAAGCTCCAGCTTAATAATGCTCTCCTTTAAAGTCTCATACACATGATCTCTAGCAGAAAAATTTCTACGCTTATTCAAATTATCAGTAACCAAAACTATCACTCCTTTAGCTACTGCCATATTAACATATTAGTATACTTGTATGGTAGTATATATTCTAAGTTTTTAGAAAATTAGTTATATTAGTGTGGTTGGTATTAGGTCAGATATCATTATTTTATTTTGAATAGTATTTTATTTAGTTGAATGGTAGTGGGGATTAAAGACGTAACGAGGAAGTGTAGCCTCTTTCATTAAGAAACTATTAGGTAATGGGAAATAAAATTAGTTTGAGACTTATTTGTAGGAAGCGAAGGCTTGTCTAAATTGGAGAGATCCTCGTGAAAAGAGGAAGTGAATAGCGGGTTTATAGTATCTACACTTTTTGCAGGCAAAAAGTGGCCCATTGCCTATATCACTCCTCTCGGCAGGGATGCTGGAGAAGTAGCAAGGTCACTCTAGGTAGGAAAAAGGAATTTTCTATATTTATAGGGTTATCCAACCCTTAATAATTCCCAGTAAATTTCCGATAAGTGACTAAACGAGTGGCGAACGTGACTAAATCACCTTCGAAAGCGACTAAATGGAAGAGGAGAGCGACTAACTATCGGTTGAACGCGACTAAACTGGATGTGAGTGCGACTATTCCTCCCGAGCGACCACTTCCTACGAAGGAGGACATGAGAATCTCCACTTTTTGCGAGCAAAAAGTGGCCCATTGCCTATGCCACTCCTCTCGGCGGGGTATGCAAGAGGAGTTTATTGGTAAATTATTCATATAGTTGCGATTTACTCTCTTTTACTTGCGCGGGAGATTAGATTACTTGCGAAATCTCTAACTTTACTTGCGAAATGAGTTTCGGAATTACCATAATATACCATTAGGAAACTGGAAAACCCATTAAAATTCCCCTTATGGTTAGCATTCCCATCTTGGTTATTTTACAATAAGGAAAAGGCTTCGAAAGGATCGATTGGTATGGAAAGATCAAAGAACAAGCAGGATATGATAAATAGCCTTATGCCCCTAGGTATGCTAGCTGGATGTACGATTGGGTCGATTGTCGGCATGTTTTTGGAACCTGGCTTTCTTGTGTATGCCATTACAATTGGTAGTGGAGTTGGTTATATTGCGGGATTAATCGCTTATGTACTTTCCGTAAAAATGAAGTAGCAGAATACACAAAGGAGTGTCCCATAACTTTTGGGTCACCTCTTCGTTCTTTGATACATATCCGCTATTTAACATTGCTCCTGCGGTGGTCGCATTACAATGCCACCATCCTCGTCGCAAAGGGGCCCTCTGAAAATGACTTTTCAGAGGGCCCCTTCACTCCGTTATTCTTTTCGCTGCATCCTGCATTAATTGGATAAGCTGGCCTGCGTCGTATTCATCCTGTCGAATATATGGGTAGGTTACCGAAATGGCTCCTAGCAGGATTTGCTGGCGAGCAATGATTGGCACGCTAATCGATAAGGCACCCTTCACTCGTTCTCCCTTTGTGATGGCATAGCCTTGCTTGCGAATCTGTGCGAGCTGCTCCAGTAGCTCTTCTTTTGATTCGACCGTAATGTCGGTTATTTTTTCGAACTGGACGGTTTCTAGGTAATCCCTTAGAAACGAGTCCGATTGATAAGCCAATAAAATCTTGGCAGATGCCCCAGCATAAAGCGGGGAAGTGTGTCCGACAAAGGTGAGTGCTGCAAGCTCATGCCGACTCGGAAGATTGTAAATGCATCTTCTTTCATTGCCCTCGATAACATTGATCGAGATATTCTCCTTCGTTAGGTCGTTCAGCTTCTCCATAATCGGGATGGCCTTGGAAAGCAATGCATCACTTTTTGCGGCGAGCTCTCCTAAAAACATGAGCTCTAATCCCAAGGAGTATTGCTTTGTTTTTTCATCCTTTTCTAGAAATCCCTCAAAGACTAGTGTGCTGACAATACGCTGTAAGCTAGAAACGGATATGCCGGTACGCTTGGATATCTCCGTGAGCGACAGCTTTGGCTGTTCTATAGAAAATGCACGCAGCACCTGGATTACTCGATGGATGGAGGACATGGAATAATTACTCTTAAAAGTATCTTGGTCCATAGGGAGCACCTCTTTCTTACCTGCTCCCTTCATATTACCTTATCCTGAACATTCGAAGAAGACTCGCCAAGTATCTCTCTCAAAATTTCTTCCGTATGCTGGCCCAACGTTGGTGGTGCGTATCTAGTCGCTACCTGTAAGCCACTATGCTTCAAGGGACTTGCCAGCAGCTTAACCGGTCCAACCGGATGCTCTACTGTTTCAATGCCTTCACGAGCGGCAATTTGTTCCTGCTCTAGCGCCTGCTGAATGGTATTCAATCGACCGACCGGCACCTTCGCCTTTGACAAAATCTCCATCCATTCAGCGGATGTCTTCGTTCGAAGCACCTCCTCAATCATCTCCACTAGCTCCGCCTCATGCTGCTTTCGGTCATTATTGGTAAGAAAACGAGGATCCGCCCCCCACTCGGTATGTTCCAAAGCCCCTACTAGCTTGCGGTACAGCCCATCGTTTCCTGCGCAAATCATAATCGGGTAGTCAGCCGTTTGGAATACCTGATAAGGTGCCACATTGTTATGCTGGTTGCCCTTCCTCTCCGACACCATTCCAGTGTTTAGAAAGGCGCTCGCCACATTCGCCATGCTCGCTACTTGGACATCCAGAAGAGAAAGATCAATCCTCTGCCCAACACCAGTCATATCTCGTTGGCGAATTGCAGCCACGACACTCAGCGCCACATATACCGAGGTGATAATATCCGCAATTGGAATACCTACCTTCGTTCCCTCTCTATCCGGATAACCAGTAACATCCATCAGGCCACTCATCGCTTGAATGACTGGGTCAAAGCCAGGCAGCGTTCCCAGCGGACCAGTCTGCCCAAATCCTGTTACAGAGCAATAAATGACTTTCGGATTCCTTTCCTTCAGCACCTCATAATCTAACCCTAGCTTCTTCATCGTACCCGTCTTGAAATTCTCAATAACAACATCCGATTTTTCTAGAAGCTCTAAAAACAGCTCTTTTCCTTCTTCCGATTTCAAATCGAGGGTGATAGACCGCTTATTTCGATTCGCACATAGATAGTAGGTGCTCTCCCCATTGATAAATGGACCCCACTCTCTCATGCTATCGGATCCTCCGGGTGGCTCTACCTTAATCACATCCGCCCCCAAATCTCCTAGTGTCATCGCCCCTGCTGGAGCCGCATATACACGAGACAAATCAAGGACACGAATGTCATGTAGTGGTTGAATCATCTCCATCACCTCTCCTTTCTAGTTAATTGCTATTGGCACCAACTGTTCCTTCTTTATTAAAAATAGGCTTTCTCTTTTCTGCTACTGCCTGCACGCCTTCCTTGAAGTTCTCTTCCTCCATCACTAATGCCATCTTAGAGGAAATGTAATCCAAGGATGACCTTAAGGACATCTCACTATTTTGATAAACTGCCCGCTTGATTAATTGAACAGAAAGTCTCGGTGCATCAGCCAACTGTCTCGCGTAAGCCTGAACCGCGCTATCAAGCTCCTCATCTGGCACGACAAACGTAACTAACCCTCGTTCCTTAGCAGTTTCAGCCGTCAATATCTCTCCTGTCCATAGCATGTGTAACGCCATATCTCGTCCAACTAATCTCGGTAGGAAATACGCACCGCCATCCCCAGGTACAAGGCCAACCTTAACATAGCTCTCGGAGAGTCTTGTCGTTTCAGCGGCGAATCGAATATCACACATCAATGCCATATCAAGACCAGCCCCAAATGCAACTCCGTGTACCTTTGCAATCACAGGCTTATCTATTTCCTCTAATAAAAGCGGGATACGCTGCACCTTCTTCCAAAGAGAATTTTTTCGATTAATCCCCTTCGAAATATTGTCTTGATCTGACTTATAGAATCCACGTCCTGCCATCATTTCTTTAATGTCCCCTCCGGAACAGAAACCCTTCCCTGCTCCCTGGACAATTAAAACTGCTATCTCCTCCGAATCTCTCACCGTCTCCAGTGCCTCAATCCATAGGTCTAACATTTCTCCGCTAAATGCGTTAAGTGCTTCTGGTCTGTTTAATGTAATTGTGGCAATATCATCTTTCACTTCAAATAGTAGATCCGACATTTGTCCCTACCCCTTTCACTTCCGTAATAGATTCCCAGATTGTTTCTTCTCTTGATAAATAGAGATCTGCCAAATAATCCGCCCAGTAGGTTTCATTTCCAGCTTCTTCTCGCCATGACCATAGCCTTCTGGTGAAATGATGCAATTCATGCTCGTAAGTCATCCCGATACCTGCGTGCAGCTGATGTGCTGCCTTTGCCACGACGTTAGCGTGACCAGAGATATCAATCTTCGCCATAGCTATCTTTTCGGAAGAGGTAGCCTTCCCATAAGCCTTTATTGTCGCCTCAAGCGTGGCAAACGCTGCCGCAACCTCTCCAGCCATTGTAGTCAAGTGGTGCTGAATAGCCTGAAAGCGATGCAGAGGACGACCGAACTGCTGACGCTCCTTGGAATAAAATACGGATAGCGCTAACACACTTTCCATTGCTCCTGTCATCATGGCTACTCTACACATGGCAAGGTACTGTTCATATTCCTTCTTCAGCTCCTCATAAGAGCCTAAAAACATATGGACCTCCTTCTTCACAAAGCTAACCGCATCTCTAGGCTCAGCTGCCAAATTTTCTCCTTGCTTCGTAATAGTAGGTTCGACTATAAAATACCTGCTTTTGGTCACCAATACGATTTCCTCAACATACCTAGCATACGGAATGTGAAGCAGCTCCTGCTTTTCATTTTCAGCAAAATGAATGACGCGCAGCTTATCCTCGACCTCACCCTCCTGCTTTGCCAAAAACTGATTAGCATACATCACTTCAGCAAGCGGGATAGGCGTTGCATATTTCCCGGCAAGTCGAAGAATTGAGAAGATATCCTCTGCGTCTCCTCCTACCCCGCCGTGCTCTTCCTCTATCCCTAACAGCGTCAAGCCAGATTCCTGAACCGTCTTCCAAAGCGGATTGCTCCACTCACCCTCTTCAAATTTCTCTCTAGCTTCCTTGGTAGAAAGATCCTTGAATATCTTTTCGGCCGTGTCTTCAATAAAATCTCTCATCTCGCTCATGCAGAAATCACTCCTTTTGCCACAATTCCTCTAAGTATCTCTGTCGTTCCTCCACGCAACGTAAACCCAGGTCCATGTAAGATAGATTCCGCTAGCAATCTAGCATATTGGTGTTCTTCGTGTTTATTCGGCATAGTCGGAATCAGTAAACGTATAACCTCTGCTACCTGTTGCTCAAAGCTGTTCCCTAAATCCTTCACTAATGCAGCGGCAAGATTGACATCTCTACCCTCTTCTAGCATCGCTGCAATTCCCATTGACATATTACGAAGTGACCACATTCGACTAACAAGCTTTGCCGCTTGCGCTAGTCCATGACGGTCTCCTTTTTCCTTCAATATACGAATTGCCTCATCGAGAAGTGGGAAGGTGCTGAGAATTCTCTCTGGTCCGCTTCGCTCAAAGCTGAGTTCTGTCAGCCCTTGAGCCCAACCATTCCCTTCGACACCAACAAGGCGATTATCCGGCACGAAAACGCTTTCAAGAAAAACCTCATTAAAGTGATGCTCTCCAGTTAAAAACTGAATCGGTCGAATGGTCACACCCTCGGATTTTAAGTCAATAATCAGCTGACTCATCCCGGCATGTCTATTATTTGGATCCTGCGGCGCAGTTCTGCAAAGCGTAATCATATAATGAGAATGATGAGCTCCAGAAGTCCACGTCTTCATCCCATTCACAATCCAGCCCCCATCCACCTTCGTAGCTGTTGTTTTGAGAGATGCTAAATCCGACCCAGAGTTTGGCTCCGAAAGACCAATAGAAAAATAACATTCCCCTCGCACAATCTTGGGAATAAAAAACTCCTTCTGCTCCTCCGTCCCAAACTTCAACAGCAAAGGACCGGACTGCCGATCCGCAAACCAATGAGAGGCTACTGGTGCACCAATCGCCAAAAGCTCCTCGGTAATAATATATCGATCGATGGTCGATCGCTCTTGCCCACCATATTGCTTCGGAAACGTAATACCAATCCAGCCCTTCTCCCCTAGCATTCTTGAAAACTCGGAGCTATACCCACTTAGCCAAGAATCCGCATGAGTAGAAAATGTCCCCTTTTCCTTTTCCTCCACCAAAAACTGCCTAACCTCTTGTCGAAAAGCCTTCTGCTCCTCCGTAAACTCAAACGCTGGAAGCTGTAACTGCTTCATACAAACACCCCTTTTACCGATATAGTATAAATGTTATGCATATCCAATAATTAGTATTACAATAATATACAGATTTTTATTTGTCAATTTAGAATTTACTGAAAAATGCAGTGTGAGTTAACTAGACTATGTGACAGTGGAATGATTTACTATAATTTAAAAATCATTAGGAGAAAACTAGGTAAGGGCCGATAATAATATATCTATATATAAACCTCAGAAATTGATTTAAAAATTAGGGAAAGTGTTCTAAATAAAAAACCTGATAAAATCCGCTAGAGATTATTGTCGATTTCCATATTAATTCCAATACGCGCAATTAGTTCATAGATATGTACACTTGCTATTTGCTTACTTGCGGAAGCGAAACGGTTACTTGCACTTCAACTGGTGTTACGTGCGGTTTCGAGCTGTTTACTTGCGATTGTCAAGGGTTTGGACGGCGTCACCGACCTAAGATTAGCCGACTCTGCCCTAGCAGGACATTAGGCAATGGCCGCTTTTTGCGAGCAAAAATGCATGGCAAATACCAGCTTTCTACCAATACGTGCGGTCGGTTCATAGATACGTGCGATTGCTATTTGGTTACTTGCACTTCAGCTGGTGTTACGTGCGGTTTCGAGCTGTTTACTTGCGATTGTCAAGGGTTTGGATGGCGTCACCGACCTAAAATTAGCCAACTCTGCCCTAGCGGGATATTAGGCAATCGCCGCTTTTTGCGAGCAAAAATGCATGGCAAATACCAGCTTTCTACCAATACGTGCGGTCGGTTCATAGATACGTGCGATTGCTATTTGGTTACTTGCACTTCAGCTGGTGTTACGTGCGGTTTCGAGCTGTTTACTTGCGATTGTCAAGGGTTTGGATGACGTCACCGACCTAAAATTAGCCAACTCTGCCCTAGCGGGATATTAGGCAATCGCCGCTTTTTTCGAGCAAAAAGTGGATAGCAAATTAGTTTACTTGCGATTCAATCGGCTCCCCTTACCTGTATGTAGCGGAGCATCTCCACTTTACATATCAAGACAAATATAAAAAGCTATGAGAAACCTCATAGCTTTTCATATTGTCCTAACACTATTCCACCAAGCATCTCAGCTCCGGCACAACGTTTGGAGGGATCTTGCCTGTCACACCAGCAACTAGATTTTCTGCCGCCATCCGTGCCATTGCGCCTCTCGTTTCGGCTGTTGCTGATCCGATATGAGGGATGGCAACCACCTGCGGCATTTTTAAAAGGGGATTGTCTGGGGATACCGGCTCTTGCTCGAAGACATCTAACCCAGCCCCCTGGATCTCTCCTTGCTCTAAAGCGTTTATTAAAGCCTGTTCGTCTACCACTTTTCCTCTAGCTACGTTAATGAGGAAGGCTGTTTTTTTCATTAGCTTAAGCTCGCGTTCTCCAATTAGCTTTTCGGTCTCTGGTGTCAATGGAACGATTAAGACAACAAAGTCGGACTTTGCTAATAAAGTATCAAGATTTGCATAAGCCATACCATACTTCTCCTCAAGCTCCGGCTTCGGAGAACGAGCATAATACAAGACCTCCATCTCAAAACCGAAGGAGGCTCTTCTAGCTATTTTCTCTCCGATACGTCCCATCCCAACGATTCCAATTGTCTTGTGGTGTACATCCAATCCAAACAACTCTCTGACCTGTGTCGACTTATTCCATTGACCTTCTTTCACGTAGTCATTTAGCTCTGCAATCCTTCTGGAAGTGGAAAGAATCAAAGCAAATGCCAAATCAGCGACTGTTTCGTCTAACACATATGGCGTATGAGTCGCAAGTACCTTTGCCTTCTTCATCGCCTCCAAATCCAATCCGTCATACCCTACTGCAGCATTGCTCACAATCTTCAACTTCGGAAATCGCTCCAACAGTTCTTCTGTAACATGGGCATGCTGGATAAGCAGACCATCCACGTTCTCCAGCTCCTTATGAAGAATCTCCTCCGGAATCGGCTCCTCCTTATTCCAAATACGATACTCACAATACTCTGCGATATAAGACTCCACTTCTTGCGGAACTGATCTGGCAATAAAAACAGTAGGCTTCATAAGTACTCCCCCTTTTGATGATATGTACTAGTTATACTTCGACAATCTTTGGTAATTCTCCTATTTTAATAGGGGAGTTTAGTTGGTTCACTTTTTGCTAGCAAAAAGTGGTGGATTTACAACCTCTACTTTTTTTACTTGAAACTGCTATAAATACTGGGACAGGTCCTCTATTTACTTGAGATAGATTAGGCTAATTTGCCATTGAACGTGGAGAATGACTTGCTATCTGATGAAGTAATACACGCTGTTATTCTCTCCGTTTCTGCCGAAGACAGTGTCATTGGCCATGACCACTTTTTGCCTGCAAAAAGTGTAGCATTACCAGGTTAGTCGCCTTCGCCATCCATTTAGTCGCTTTCACTCGTGAGTTAGTAACGTTCACAACTAATTTAGTCACGTTCGTCTCAGAGTTAGTCGCTCTCACGACTAGTTTAGTCACTTATCGGAAATTTACTGGAAATCCAGCGAGTGCTATATTTATACCAGATGCCAACTCTGATGCTGCTTCCCCACCTAAGAAAGTGTTATTGGCCATGTGCACTTTTTGCCTGCAAAAAGTGTAGCATTACTAGGTTAGTCGCCTTCGCCATCCATTTAGTAGCTCTCACTCGTGAGTTAGTAACGTTCACAACTAATTTAGTCACGTTCGTCTCAGAGTTAGTCGCTCTCACGACTAGTTTAGTCACTTATCGGAAATTTACTGGAAATTATATTAAAAGACAAACACTATGTTTTAGCAGGTTCCAGTAAATAGCCACTCTCATCCACAATTCAGTAATTTTCATCGCTCATTTATTCCCTAAGCCATATACCTTGTATCTGATTTTCCTCTCCACAAAACAAAACCCCACCATACTTGGCGGGGTTAACGATCTCGGTATACACCTGTTATTTTTAGTGCCTGCTGTAGTGTGCTGAAGGTCGACAAGCTACCGAAGTCCAAGCCAAGCTGGATCGTCGTTTGCGCTACTTCTGGGCGAATGCCCGACAGGATGGGCTCAATACCTAGCAGCTTCAAAATGTCTGTAAGGGTGAATAACTCGTTCGCTACCATCGTGTCAATAATGGTTACGCCTGAGATATCTAGAAATAGCTTCTCTAGGCCAAGCTCGACACATCTATTTGGAATTTCCTCTTTGAGCGACTTAGCACGGAAAGTGTCGATGTCGCCAACTATTGGTAACACTGCAACCTTTGGTAGAATGGGAATAATCGGAGCCCCAATCTCCCTAATAAGCGTCTGCTGTGCTTTCAACCGATTATTCGAAAGTATATAATAACGCTTCGAAAATTGATAGATCAACTGATCGAACGTTGTGTTATATACCAAACTCCAATGAAGGATGTCTTGATTAGTTACTTGGTCAGCCTGCTCAATGCAGAACTTTTCTAGGAAAAACCAGATAGTTTCTCTTGTTTTATTTAAGGCCTCAATCACTTGGTGAATGGGGATATTATTTTCTACACGACTTGTCGCCACGGTTTCAGCCCAGTTTTCTAGTAGCGGGCGAAAGGAATTATCATCTTCCAAAAATGCGGAGACAGCAGTTTGAATAGTCAGTCTATGCTGTTCCTTTAGCATTTCATCTACCTGTGGATTGGAGTTATTAGAATAATAAGGGCCAGTAAACTTGCGCTTTTCTTCAAACCATTTCTTCGTAATGTTGGGTATTTGCTCAATAAGATAGTCGTATAGCTGCTGATGTATCGAAGACAAAATGTTCCCCTCTTTCTCCCATATATAATAGTATTATATAGATAATGTACAAATTATTCCAACTTATAATTTGTTAACCAAAAAAGGAGCTATTTTAGGCTTCACTGCTTTAGAAAATTAATAAAACTGTCAGCAACTATAAAAGGGGGTGTATTGCTTGTCACATCGGAACCAAAACGTTACTCCGAATAGAAAAAAGTATGGTCGGGAAATCCCAACCATACTTTTTTATTTAATAAGAAGCTTCTACATTTCTTCTACGTTTCTCTGGAAATATATTTTTGTCGAGGTATTTATGGAAGAACCATTCTCCTCCAGCGATAACTACTGCTGATATAGCCGCTGCCCATACAAGGTTCCCATTTTCTCCATTTAACACTGCTCCCAGTAACCAAAGCACTATAAAGGCTAACACTGTATCCATTACGGTTGCTATTGCATTACGTTTCGGTTGCTCCGATCTATTACCTGTTTTTCTGAAGACCATTAAATCTCCGGTCGCATAAGCTAAGACCGTTAAGAAAATACTAAGCAACAGTGTATCCACCACAGGGACATCAAACAATAAGGTCATCACGACCAAAAGGACTACAGCAATCATCAGAAATTTGATACTTAACGCTCTTACGTGATTCATATTGCATACCTCCTTTTTGTTCTTGCTAGAGGTATACCCAATTTTCCAAATTTAAACCATTTTTTTAGAACTAGTTGGTTGCCGGTTCTATTTGCTTTTCATTAGTAGAGACAGAAATGCTTTTATTTTCTATAGCTGCGACCATATCCTCTACCCACTGATCACATAGGTCAGGCTTGTACTGAAAGGGATGCTTTGGGTATCCTTTTTTTACATCCCAAACCGCCTCCGGATGCTTGCCGAAATTTTTCTTCGCTTCCTCAACCGGGTAAAGTCCAAACGCTGTTGCAAGCCTCTTTGCTTCTGGCCTTGCTCCCCATGCAAACAATAGATGTTCGGCTGAAGCAATTTCCTCCTTGCAGCCTTGTAAATCCGTCTGAAAACGAGAGTACGCTATGTCCGAATGCTCACAAATCGTTAGCAGTAGAATAAAATCCTCCACCTTGCCCGCACAAATATCAAAAAGCTGAAGAATCGTGATCTTATTCCACTTCATCTTCTCCATCAACCTAATAAGCTGAACCTGTGCTAAATCAGGTGCTATCTGCTTCCAGCCATCCTCTGGCAAGTCCTTTGTTTTCACTCGCTTACCTGGATTCACAAGAACAACGACAGCATCCGTTTTCCTCTCCTGTACCTCTGAGATAGACAAGCCACTCCCACTGCAAATATGCGATTCTTTTCGAACCGGCTCCATTCTCCCACCAATATTCTCCTTGCCATACTTCCCATACACCACATACTTTTGCCGAAGCTCTAAGCTCTTTATCATCTATTTTCCCCCTTTTTCTCTACATTCGACACCTTAATCTAAAATACCTTCAAAAAAGGTAATTATTTTACATTATCTTATGTTCAACGAATTAAATATAAGTAAATAAATTATAATAATAAGTTAAATTTTAGATAATCTAATAAAAAGGTGTCGGTAGGAGGTAAAAGATTATTAAACGGTTATCCTCTACTTTTGCAAACAGCAAATTGGAGCTGATTACTCTCCACTTTTTACTCGTAAAAAGTGGGCATTGCCTAATAAGTATCTATCTATGCAGGGAATACAAAACAGAAAAGCAGCAGACCAACACAATGGTTGTCTGCTGCCCTTCTATTTATTCCACTTGTCCCAAGAAATTGATGAGCATTTTTGCAATATGCGCACGGGTAGTAGCTTGAGTTGGCATGTATTTGCCGTTGCTACCGTCTACGATGTCCAGCTCATAGAGCATGGATATGGCGTCAACGGTTTCTTGATTGTAACCGCCGAAATCATGGAATGGCGCTATTTTGCTTGGATTATAGGGATTTCCATTTTTTATTTCATAGGCACGCTGGAGCATTAATGCTAGCTGTGCACGAGTCACTTTATTGCCTGGACGGAATTTTCCGTCGTTTTCTTTGATGATACCATAGTGGTAGGCCGCTGCGATTTCCTCTTGGGTTGTCGCCGCATATCTATTGATATCACTAAACGGCGCTCGCTTGTCTGTATCCAATCCCAATGCGCGCACGATCATCGATACGGATTGAGACCTTGTCAGAGAGGCATTCGGCTTCACTGTTCCATTCTCATAACCCTTGATAATTCCAAGAGCTGCTGCTTTTTGAAGGTAGCTTTCCGCCCAATGTCCTTTGGTATCGATAAACGCCGAAACTGCTGGCTCAGCTGGTACTGGACTAGGAGGAGGGCCAGGTACTGGGGCTGGAGCAACTGGGGCCTCTCCATTTCCCGGTGGAACCACTTGTGGATCATGTGGCGTCACTTGTGCTGCGACCATCTTTTCTTGTCCTCTATACGTAACCTTGATAGTAGTCTCGCCAGCGGAGAGCCCCGTAACTACTCCCGTTGCCGAGACGGATGCTATAGTTCCATCTGCAACTTCGAAAGTCGCTTCAGCTGTTACATCTGTTTCATCTGTTTCTCCATAAGCAGCGTGCTTCACTACCAAGCTCTTCTTTTCTCCAACGGACAGCGTTACATCCTCTACTTTTAACTCTGCAGACTGATAAATGATTTTTTCTGATTTATTGCCAGCTGCATCCGCCACCTTTATTTTTAGGAGACGAACTTGGTCTGCAGCAATAACTTCCGAGAATGAACCATCCTCTTCTAATAAAATCGGCAAAACTTGAGACGTACCATCAACGCTTTCAAGTACAGCTGACACTGATAGCTTGCCATTAATGTCATACCAGGAATCAAAGGCTTGATTGTAATCGATGTACTTATCATTAATTTGTCCGGTAAGCATTCCCTCTACATACATAGCCTCTATTTCAGGCTTGGTAGTTTTCACAAAAATCGGCCCAATATCCTTTAATATAAGCCCCGGTGATGAATTACCAATCATGTCAATTGTATAAAGACCATCAGGAATTGATTTTTGTTTCCCATCAAATGAAATATAGGAGCCTATGATTTCAAGGTTATAACTGCCTGCATTTAGTGGTCGTGGCTTTATCAGGTATCCGATATAACCATCGCCATTTACTCCCCCATCTGGATTTTGCATGTCCCAAAGCTCTATAGAAAACGGATCAATTGCTCCAGTTGTCTTAAAGGACAATGTTGCAGCATCCTTCACGCCATCTCTGTCAAAGGACAAATCTGTCTCAGAGATCGCTAAATCCTCCACCATGGTTGGACTAAAGTCAGCGGCAAATGGTAGGGAGATTTCTACTTCATTATTTTTAATATAAATAAAACCTTTGATTTCAGCTCCGGTTCTCGTTTCCGCTTGCGACGCCGTTAATGTCACATTTAAGGTGTGCTGTCCATTCAAATTAAAAGATGGATGATCCACTGTCACCGTAGCGTCACCGAAACCTTTGATCACTTCTACAGACACATCATAGGATCCGCCATTCCGAGCAATATCCCTGACAACTATCTGTTTCGTCACCTCGATGTCTGACTCATTCAGATTTTGCGTTCCAAAGGTGACAGTACCCTTGATGTTTTCCATCAAGTCGCCTTCTTCATCTAAGACTGCTTCATCTAATGCATACGCAAGAATTTCTGGATGTGCTGCAGCATAAGCGTTTACACGACCTGCTCCTTGAGAAAATACATCAAATTTCTCCGTATCTAACACCTTTGCCGTATTCGATAGAGCGACCTTTACGTCAAATGGCGTCCAATGTGGATTCGCCTGTTTTATTAGCGCAGAGATTCCTGCAATATGAGGAGTTGCCATGGACGTTCCCGTTTTACGGCCATAAGCTTGGTCATAAGACACTTCCGGAAAATCTGCTTTGTACATAGGAATGGTGGACATGATATTCGTACCAGGTGCCGTAATATCAGGCTTGATGTCAAAGTTAGGAGTAGAAGGTCCTCTTGAGCTCGATTTATTCACTTCATCTCCCATCAAAATTTCTTCGGTTATATGAGAAAAGGTAACGGTTGCCCCTCTCTCTGTAAGCTTGTTTCTAAGCTCTTCTCCATCTGCTAAAGAGATATCGAACGTCGGAAGAAAATCAAATGAGTCTCCTTCAGCAATATTGGAAGGGGCGGTGCCTTCGTTATTATAAATAATCGTTGCGATAGCTCCATTCTTTTTCGCATTCGCAATCTTATCCACGAATGCAATCTCTCCTCGAGAAATCAAAGCAACTTTGCCGCTTACATCGCCCCCTTCGAAATCACGTACCTCTCCGTAGCCTGGAACTGCTACTATTTCAAACTCTCCATCTAGCTGCTCACTTAGCTCTTTTCCAAAGGTTGTGGCCATTAGATTAGATGTCTTAGAATAATGGTAATCTCCTGAAGTCACATTGATTCTCGCTGAGTATCGCGGTTCTGGATTCGTCGTATTTCCAACTGCTATACCTAAACGTGCGGTTGCAGGCGTCCCGATTGTCCCACGATTAGGGCCAGAGTTACCGGTAGCAACGACGGAGACAACGCCTGCCATCATCGCATTATTGATTGCGAAGGAGCCAGCATCTGTTTCTGAATTGCTCCCTCCAGCTAAAGATAGATTAATAATATCCATATTTTGTTTAACTGCTTCTTCAATTGCAGCGATGACATCGGAGCTATAACCACTGCCATATGCGCCAAGCACTCGATACGCATACAGCTCTACCTTTGGTGCAATACCTTTAATACCATAATCATTTGCACCAATTGCAGCAATCGTTCCGGCAACATGCGTCCCATGGGATGTGTAGAAAGAGCTACCATTTGCATTAAATTCAGCAACACCTTCTGCTCGTTCTAAAGGTGATGTTTCCGATGCGTCATTAGTTGCTCGCGGCTTGGTATATTTATTATTATCATGCCTGACAAAGTTCTTACCGCCCTTATAAATCCCAGCAAATTCTGGGTGATCGGCATCGATACCCGTATCTAGCACAGCTACCTTGATACCTTGCCCTTCCAAGCCTTCATCCCAAAGCTTATCTACTCCAAGAAACTCAATACTCGTAGACATGGCAGGATCTGCTTGTACCCCATCTTCCAAAGGAGTTGCATCCTCTTCCATTGCGTACACTATTGAATCCGGCTCTATCAATTTCACACCATCTACCTCTTGCAGTTTAGGTAGATCACTAGCCTTAACCGTTGCAGAAAAACCATTAAATACGGTCGTGTATGTATAGCCTGTTGAGAAATCAACAAACTTTTTCTTTAACTCATTCTCCACTTGCTCCTGCTGAGAAGTCACTGTCTTTTCTATCTGTCTAGCTGCATATGTTGATATATTTCTGCCAGAAAGCTGTCTAATTCCCCGCTCCAAGGCAACTGGCTTCTCAGACAAGTGAACAATAACGGACACTTCCTCGTCACCATCTACTCTCTGTAAATCAGGATGAATCCTTCCCTCACCTTGTGCCACTGCCACTTGCTCTGCAATAGCCGCTCTAATTGCAAGCCTGCCTTCATCTAAACTTTTAGATGGGAATTTCTCCTGCTCATCTGCCAATGCTGGAAAAGGTAGCAATAAAGAAAGAAACGTCACAAAAGCAATCAAGCCGCTCCAAAACCTTGTCATCCCTTTACGATCCAACTCTACAACACCCTTCTAAAATATTGATATATTACCATAATAATTACCATCTACTAATTTATCACAAATGATAGTTGAATAATATAATATTTTATTGAGAATAAACAGAAAAATACCAAAATAAAAGCAGTCTAAAATACTATTTAGACCGCTTTTTGATAGAAATATCTTATATGAGTTTCAAGTTGTTTACTGAGCATATAGCTATTCAAACATAACACTAACAACCAATATTGGGGACCGGATACATGTCGAACTACAATGAACATCGGTATAATGGCACTTTAATTTTATTGGTTGTCACTGAGATATTCCTCCTATCGAGCGATAGGTCCATCTTTTCGAGCAGTAGACTCCGATTTCCGCGCAGTAGCTACCCTCTTTCGAGCGGTAGGCCCCCCGTTCCGCGTGATACATCAAGGTGCTCTCTCCCATCGCGCGATAGACCCTCTTTTTCGATTGATAGACACCTAAAACCGCGCAGTAGCAATCGTTTATCGAGCGGTAGACTCCCCATTCCGCACGATACTTCAATGTGCTCCCTCCCATCGCGCGATAGACCCTCTTTTTCGATTGATAGACACCTAAAACCGAGCAGTAGCAATCGTTTATCGAGCGGTAGACTCCCCGTTCCGCACGATACTTCAAGGTGCTCTCTCCCATCGCGCGATAGACCCTCTTTTT
>NZ_JBXEOV010000015.1:0-71714 GCF_056856695.1 Psychrobacillus sp. Z16_25
TGAGCCCGGTAAAATACCGAACTCATACCAGCCGATTAGCTGCATAAATTAAACTCTAACTTTAAGGGGTCACTACCCTAAAGACGAGCACCTTCAAATATACACATCTGATTTTTTCCATTATTTTTAGCATCGTAAAGTGCAATATCTGTATTATGGAACAGATGATGATAATTGATAACTGTATCCTTTGACCAGCTAGCCAATCCGATAGATACTGTGACACTTGGTTCTGAATATAATGGAATAACCTCAAGCAGCTCCTTGCATTTATTAATACCTTCTTCCAGTGTCATGTTTGGGAAATATAAAGCCAGTTCTTCCCCTCCCCATCTAGCTCCGATACCGATATTCTCGACTTTTCGTTGGATTAGTGTGGCAATTTGCTGTAAGATTATATCTCCCGTTTGATGTCCATGTGTATCATTGATCTGTTTAAAATTATCAATATCCATTAACACAAATACTCCGTTTTGGTCCTTTCCAATGGATTGCTCTACATACTTGTCCAAATATATTCGAGCATACAAATTGGTCAAATGATCTCGATCCACCATCTCCTGAAGCTTCATTCTTAATGCAGCGTTACTAATGGCAAGTGACGAGTGCTGTATAAGTGATTGCATTAATTTAAAGCTATCAAAAGAAAAAAAGTAAGGTTCACTGTGCATCACAATACTAAAGCCTACAATTGTATCTTGCTCACGCAAGGGGATAGCTATTAACGAACGATAGCGTTGAGCTATGCTTGTGATTCTATTAAAGTCAGCAATAAATAAAGAATCCTTCTGCTTTTTAAAATGATTCCCTACATGCTGTATATACCTTTGCCCATCCAATGTATAGAAATATTCCGACCCGCTAAAAATTTGATTTTCCTCGTTCTCTATAAAAACAAAACATACTTGTTCTGGGTGAAAGGATTTCATCAATTGGTTTGTTAGAAATTCAATCATTTCTTGTTTAGATAGGTTCATATTTAACTTTTGAGATGTTTCATTAATTAACTGTAAATCTGCTACTAGACGATGAGATTGAATATATAGCTTGGCATTCTCTAAAGCATTACCTGCTGTATTCGCGAGCATGGATATGAAGTCCTTCTGTCTAGTGGAAAACAGATAATCTAAAGGGGTAGCAACACGTAAGACCCCGTATATACCTTGTTTCCCTTTAATAGGGACATTCAAAAGACGGACGACTAAATCCTCTGCCAACTCTGAAGTGATTTCCCCAGACACGAAAGCTTCTACAGTAGCCGGTCTCTCGATTGTAAAATCAAAAAGTTTGTATGGAATAGAAGTTTTTCTGTCTTGATCATTTGATAAAATAAGCGTTGATTGGAAGTTTGGGAAGGCATCCTTCACCGCAGATAATGTCCCTTCCAAAATATCCCCTATTTCCAAAGTTGAATAGAAAGTCTTTGTTATATTAAACAAATTCCTATACTGATGCTCCTGCTGAGAAAGATAGATAGAGGTTCTGATTGTCTTCACTAACTTAGTTACTAATGAAATGAATTCATTCAAATATGGTGTTTCTGTAAACTGTATCCACTTATCTGTTACTTCTAATGTTAGCAAGCCTAGTACCTCTGCGTTTTCTCGCAATAAAACAGAAACGGTCGGTCTAGAGGATTGCCCCACATGAATAAAAGCAATTTCCGCATAGTCCTTTTCAAAGAAGAAGCCCTCAATTTCTTTCAAAAGTATGATGTTTCTCTTCTGAAAGAAGGAGCTGTTCCAATTAACCTGTACAAAGGTATTTGTGTCATTAATATAATAATTTGCTTCATGTATATCGAAGAACTCTGCGAGCAAAACCCTTAAATCCTGAAACCATTTAGCACTTGATTCATGGCTAAATGAATATTCATTCCAAATGTCAAACATTCGGCTTTTTAACAGTAACAAGTTAACATCGCTTTCCATGTGGACACCTCAGTTTTTAAAAGAAATGATGCTTTTATCCCTATTCCCTCGTTATATCTATTTGACTATAAAATTTACTTTTTGTCAAATATATGAAGTTATTAATTCATAGGGAATCATTTACTTCCAATCTTATAGAAAATTCCTCCGTTTATTTGAAATCTCCTTTTAAATTTATTGACTTTCCTATTACCGAGAGATACAATAGACTTTGTGTAAAATAAACGCAGCAGTTGTATGGACTAGTTTGTTCATTTTGTTCCTCTACTCACGTAGATGGTGTATCCCGTAACCCTTTGGCTGCAAGGGCGATGATGCATGAAAATGAAATGGCTTCTAGACTGAATACATCTGGTCTTATTTTACAACAAAATAAAACCAATAAAAAGGAGGAGTCATTCATGGCTCGCTATACAGGTCCATCTTGGAAAATTTCACGTCGTCTTGGTATCTCACTAAGCGGTACTGGTAAAGAATTAGAAAAACGCCCATACGCACCAGGACAACACGGTCCTAACCAACGTAAAAAATTGACTGAATATGGTCAACAATTACAAGAAAAACAAAAACTTCGTCATACTTATGGTGTAAACGAACGTCAATTCCGTAACTTATTTGATAAAGCTGGTAAAATGCAAGGTAAACACGGTGAAAACTTCATGATCCTTCTTGAAACTCGCCTTGACAACCTAGTTTACCGTTTAGGTCTTGCTCGTACTCGTCGTGGAGCTCGTCAATTAGTAAACCACGGTCACGTTTTAGTAGACGGAAAACGCGTAGATATCCCATCTTACAGCGTAAAACCAGGTCAAGAGATCTCTCTTCGTGAAAAATCTCAAAACCTTGCAGTAGTTGGAGAAGCTATTGAAGTGAACAACTTCGTTCCTGAATACCTTTCTTTCGACGCTGACAAAAAAGTTGGTACATTCGTACGCCTTCCAGAGCGCAGCGAATTATCTGCTGAAATTAACGAAGCTCTAATCGTTGAGTTCTACTCTCGTTAATTAAATTGCTCACTAGTGAGCATAATAAACCCCTAGAACCCTTAAAAGGAGTTCTAGGGGTTTTCTGTTTCCTACTATAGAAAGTTATATTCTTTCTTTCATAAAAGCAATGCATTTTTGTGCAATTTCCTCTTTATCGTTATCAAGAGTTGCCACATGATAGCTTTCTTTTAATTCGACTAAGGTCTTATCCTGAGAGGAGATAGATTCGTAAATAAGATCAGAATTTTGTGGAGGAACTACATGATCCTCTTGTGATTTAAAGATTAGTGCTGGTGCAGTGATATGACTAAGCCTATCCTTCACTTCATTGGTTAAAGTAATAATGTCAGCCATCGATTTAACAGGTGTCTTAGAATACGCTAACTCTTTTACTCCCTCTTGTTTAATATCAGAGCCGATTCCTTCTACAAATCTAGTATTTGATTTGGACAACAACTCATAATTGCTTATAAACTCTGGAAGATCAATAGCAGCATTTATTGGCATAATCCCTTTAATCTCTTGGTTATTTTCAGCTAAATATAAGGTTAGCGTACCACCCATAGATAAGCCACACACAAAAATACTTTGACAAGTTTCCTTTAACTTATCAACACCCTTTTGGACATCCTCTACCCAATTTTCATAGCTAGAAGCTTCCATATCCTCTGGATCTGTACCATGACCAGTTAGACGAGGACCAAATACCGTATAGCCCGCCTCTGCTATTCTCTCTCCTAAAAATCGCATACTTTGTGTAGAGCCCGTAAAACCATGAATGACTAAAACGCCAATTTCATTTCCCGGAAAATAAAAAGCCTCTGCTTCTTTCATTACTTCATATTTCATAAATCCTTTCCCCCTTTCATACAAATTCCTCTACATTTTACCATATATAGAAAATGGAGCATCTGAAAAATCTTTTTGAGACGCTCCATTCGCGACGAGGATGGTGGCATGACTATGCAACCTCCGCAGGAGCACAACAAATAGGTTTTCTGCAAAAGAAAAAGGGCGTACCATAAGCTTTCTACTTATGGCACACCCCAAGAAACTAGTTATTATCCATATTCTCAATTAAATCTAGCAATCTTTTTCTCTTTTCATCTTTTTCTTCTTTGAGAAGCTTAAAATTATATCCTGATTTTTCATCATTAATGCTGATTTCCAGTTGATCTCCTTCTTTCGCATCAATCGTGAATTTCTCTTTCAGAATGACAAGCTTATCTGACTTATCATTTTTACTAAATAAGATAACAAAAAAATCATCAAAATGGTCTAAAACGTATTTCTTCGGTTCCATTTAGAACCACACCTCGTTTCCGCTCTATTTATAAAACAAAATAACAAAAAGTTATTTGTATTTGATAGCTATTTTCTTTCTTATTCTTATTTTATACTATTAACCACTTACTTTTCATCTATTATGATTAGTGTTTATTTATTCTCTATTAAATAATAATTTTCCTTCTTAATTAGGAAACTTTTTAAAAAAACTTTAAAAAAATTATATAATTCATTAACTTTTTCCTAAAATTATCGAGAATTTCTAAATGAAATGAACAAAAAAGCTACTTCTTAATTATTTTAAGAAGTAGCAATAAGAATTATATAAATTTAATCATTTTATAATTTTTCTTTCCTCGACGTATAATCATAAATGTATCATCTAAAATATCTTTATTACTTATAATATATCCAATATCTGTAACTTTTTCTCCATTTAGAGAAATTGCACCGTTCGTTACATCTTCTCTTGCTTGACGTTTGGAAGGAGATACTTTAGCTTCTACAATAAAATCAACTATATTCTTCTCTTCTTTACTCATTTCAACTGACGGAACATCCTTAAAAGCGTCCTTCATTTCTGCAGCAGTTAAATCTTTTAAGTTGCCACTGAACAATGCTTGAGAGATTCTTTTTGCTTGCTGTAATGCTTCTTCACCATGAATTAACGTAGTCATTTCTTCAGCCAATGTGATTTGTGCCTTACGAAGATGAGGCTCCTCTTCCACCGTTTTTTCTAATGCTTCAATTTGTTCTCTTTCTAAGAAAGTAAAGATTTTCAAGTATTTCACTACATCCGCATCCGCAGTGTTAATCCAGAATTGGTAAAACTCGTATGGAGAGGTTTTCTCTGGATCTAACCAAACAGAGCCAGAAGCTGATTTTCCAAACTTTGTACCGTCTGCTTTTGTAACTAAAGGAATGGTAATACCAAATGCTTTCGCTTCTTCGTCCTTTGTTTTACGAATTATTTCTAGCCCTGTTGTAATGTTCCCCCATTGGTCAGACCCACCAACCTGAACTCGACAGCCATGATGCTCATAGAGATATTTAAAATCGATCCCTTGAATTAAGGTGTAAGCAAATTCCGTAAAGGAAAGACCTGAATCCAAACGAGATGCAATAGAATCTTTCGCAAGCATGTAATTGATATTAATTAGCTTTCCATAATCTCTTAAAAATTCAATTACAGACATTGGCCCTATCCAATCACGGTTGTTTACCATTTTCGCACCGTTATTAGCATCAAAGTCAAAAATCTGCTCCATTTGCTTTTTAATCCCTGCTACATTTTTATCTATTTGCTCAACTGTTTGCAGCTGACGCTCCTCTGATCTACCTGAAGGATCGCCTATCATACCAGTTGCTCCACCTACCAGCAAGATAGGCTGATGTCCATGTAACTGAAAACGTCTAAGTGTTAAGAGCGGAACGATATGACCAATATGCATGCTATCAGCAGTTGGATCCACTCCACAATATAGAGAAATTTTTTCTTTTGATAATAACTCCTCCATACCTTCTGCATCTGTTTGTTGATATAACAAACCTCTCCATTTTAAATCTTCCAGTAACGCGTTTGTCATTTTTATTCCTCCTTTAAATTATCGTTAGCAAAGCTTAAAACGAATGATCAGCGTACTCCTTCTAAATACAAAAAGTCCCTGCATAAAAAGTATGCAGGGACGCTTCAGTCGATTAGCGCGGTACCACCCAGCTTGAAGGGAATTCCCTTCCGCTTTGCTCACTTGTATCGTTGTGACGACGTTTAACTCCAAGCCTGTAATTCGTAATTATACACTGACTAGCTTGCACCAACCGCTAGCTCTCTATACAGTATGCATAACAACTACTTCGGACTCTTCACCATTAAAAGATATTCCTATTTTACCTAATCTGATACGGTTGTCAATAAGTATCGTCTTCTAATATATGTCTATGTTATAATATGGTGGATGTGGAGGTAGAGTGATAAATGAACAAATGGCTCGAAAAATTAAAAATATATAAAGACAAGTACGACGCTTGGCAAGCGACAAAATGGGCAAAAGGATTACGAGTCTCAGGAAGCGTAATCTGGAACTTAGGCCTAATTTTTCTAGTTGTAGGAGTGACCTTAGGAGTTTTTGGAGCGTCAGTTGCAGCTGGATATTTTGCCTCCCTCGTAAAAGATGAACCGCTTCGATCGAAGGAAGAAATGAGAAGTGCGGTTTTTAACTATGAAGAAACCTCCGAAATCTATTTTGCCGGAGATATATACTTGGGTAAACTTCGAACGGATTTGGAAAGAACAGAAACCAAGTTGTCTGAGGTTTCTCCTTATGTAATAGATGCAGTACTTGCAACGGAGGACGAATACTTTGAAGTGCATAACGGAATTGTTCCTAAAGCTATTTTCCGTGGTCTCCTCCAAGACGTAACAAATTCTGATACCCAAACTGGTGGTTCTACTTTAACCCAACAGCTAATTAAAAATCAGATTCTTACGAACGAGGTTTCCTACGAGCGTAAAGCAAAAGAAATTCTATTAGCAATGCGTCTTGAAAAGTTTATGGAGAAAGACGAAATATTAGAAGCCTACCTAAATATTATCCCATATGGTAGAAATGCGAATGGAAGAAATATTGCAGGTATAGAAACAGCAGCTCAAGGAATTTTTAATGTGAAGGCAAAGGACCTTACCCTTCCTCAAGCAGCTTATATTGCTGGTATTCCACAAGCTCCATTCAAATATACTCCATTTAAAAATGGTGGAGAGCTAAAGGAGAACGAATCCCTCCAAGCCGGCATTGACCGTATGAAAGTAGTACTTTTTAGAATGAAGGAAACTGGATATATTTCAGACGAAGATTATAATACAGCCTTAAAATATGATATTACAAAGGATTTTAGAGAGCCTGAGGTTCTTCCAGAGGAAAAATATCCTTGGCTTACAGTGGAAATTGAAAAGCGTGTTGTCGACATTTTAAGTAAAGAGCTGGCAAAACAAGATGGTGTTGATCCAGAACGCTTAGATAAGGAAGCTAGTACGAAAGAAAAATATACAATCATGGCTAAGCGTGCCGCAAGCACTGGTGGTTATCGAATCCATACAACAATTAATAAAGAAATGTATGAAACAATGCTCAAGGTACGAGATGAATTTGAACTGTATGGAGCCACTTATACGGATAGAGAGGTAAAGGATAGTGTAACAGGAGAATTAGTGAAGAAGGATTTCCCTGTACAGGTAGGGGGCATGATTATTGAGAACTCTACCGGCAAAATATTGTCGTTCCTTGGTGGAAGAGATTATAATCTAGGGCAGTATAATCATGCAACACAAGCAAAACGTTCGATGGGATCTACTATCAAACCGTTACTTGTATATGCCCCTGCATTAGAATATGGAGTAATTGGCGCTGGAAGTCCCGTAGTGGATGTGAAGTTTGAGTATAATGATCACGGAACCATCTGGAAACCAAACAACTACACGGTAAGTCAAGAACTGGGTATTATCTCTGCCCGTCAAGCACTGACTACATCTCAAAACCTTTCTACCATTCGTTTGTATGATCTCATTAAGGATCGTAAGCCGACTGATTTTATGACAAAAATGGGATTTGACCATATTGGTGAGAATGAATATGCAAACCTAGCACTTTCTATCGGTGGTATGAATAATGGAGCCACGTTAGAAGAAGTAACAAACGCCTATGGTACATTTGCTAACAATGGACAGTTTATAGAAGGTTATATGATTGAAAAGATTGAAGATGTAGATGGGAATCTCATATATGAGCATCAAGTAGAACCTGTAGATGTATTTAGTCCAGAGACTGCCTATATTACAACAGATATTCTAAGAGATGTTGTAAAAACAGGTACAGCGAAGCTTGCTGGCTCTAGACTAAAATTCCAATCAGATTTTGCGGCTAAGACTGGTACTACACAAAATCACAATGATTCTTGGCTTATTGGTTATAATCCAAACATTTCGATGGGTGTATGGCTTGGATATGACGATAATACGATTACATTAAACCGCTTGAACAACCGCTATGGCCATCCAAGTACTAGGATCAATACACTTTGGGCGGATATGATGAATGCAATGTATGAGGTAAATCCAGACATAGTCAACGGTCCTAATAAATTTACACAGCCCGAAGGAGTCGTATCCAAATCCTTCTGTGGTATCTCCGGTTTAGCTGTCTCTGATGCTTGTCAGCAAGCAGGATTAGTGAAAACTGATTTATTCAATAAAAACGTGATGCTACCTAAAGATTCAGATGATAGCTTAATTACTTCCTCTTATGTAGTGATGAATGGAAGTAGATACAGAGCCCTTGACTCAACCCCAGCTGAGTTTGTTGTTAGTGGTGGTCATGGAGTGAATCAAGAATTCATCAGCAGAATGCTAGGAAGATTAGGAGGAGATGCGAGTAAGCTTTTTCCTAATAATTCTTCATTTGCAAGCAGTGTAGTTTCTGAACAGGTTTTTGAAGCAGATACGGCCCCGCCTGCTCCAGTAACAGTATCGATGTCTGGTAGCACCATCTCATGGACAGACTCAGCTTCAAATGATGTAGTGGGCTATAGAATATATGAACAGATAAATGACAGCTGGTCTTTCATAGCTACACAACTAGAGGCACATGAGAATAGTTATACTTTAGGATGGCCAGGAACATTTATGGTAGTAGCAGTTGATATTACTGGTTTACAATCTGGCGCTTCTAACCAAGTAAACAACCTACAGTTTATCCCTACTCCATCTGAACCAACGGATGAAGAGGAACCCGAAGATGGTAATCCAGAAGATGAGATAACGATTCCAGAGCCGACTGACCCGACCGAACCACCTGATGAGGAAACCCCTCCTGAAGAGGATACAGAAGAATAATGGAAAGCAAAAACCTCGAGAGCCTTGCTCTCGAGGTTTTCTATTCCTCTACTACTTCAAATATTATTTCACCTTTTAGGTTATATCTTTTTTCTTCTCCGTCAATAACAAAGTCAGTTACAGCCTCAATCTTATAGATACCTGGTGGAAAATCATCTTCCGCCATGCGTTTAAATTCTTCTTCTGAATAGGGTTCCCCTGTATTCCCTTCATGATAGGTTCCACCTGAAAATGAGTAAGTATCTGTGATAGTTTCTCCACTACTCATTTGACGAATTATATATGGCTCATTCATAGCACTCCCAAAGTGGTAATCCTTGGATACATTTGTCGTGCTAAGCGCCACCCAGGAACCACCGTGACCTATTACAATATCATCTTCACCACTATATGTTAGTTCAGCAACAATATCTAATGGCTCTCCTTCTTTATACTGTGCTTTCTCGCTCTTAAGTCGAAAAGTAAACCCATCCATCTCGGACTCACTTAACGGCACCAATTCAATGGAAGCTAAATCAACCTTTCCATTCACATTTTCCTGATTTGTCCCACAACCAGCTAATAAACCCACTACTAAAAGCACCCCTAAAAAGAACCTCATTCCTTCTCCCCCTTTTATAGAGTAGACATTCTTTTTAAGGAAATGGTTACATTCATTTAGTAATTTCCATTACAATTTCTTCTGATATTCTAGAGCATGTGGAAGGTTTAAGGGAACTAATTGTTCGGAAATCCATATAAAAAAAGAGCACATGAATGACATTCTTTCATGTACTCGCTAATATTCGTATTTTCTCTCTATTAATCTTCCATTGTAGAAAGATCGCCCGTTGGTAATTGAAGCTCCCATGCTTTTAACACGCGACGCATAATCTTACCACTTCTTGTTTTTGGAAGCTTATCCTTAAATTCAATCTCTCTTGGAGCGGCATGAGCTGCTAGACCCTTTTTGACAAACTGTTGGATTTCCTCAATCAACTCTTCCGAAGGCTCATATCCTTCGTTTAACGCTACAAAAGCTTTAATAATTTCTCCTCGAACAGGATCTGGCTTCCCTATTACCCCTGCTTCTAATATTGCTGGGTGCTCGATTAGCTTACTCTCGACCTCAAAGGGACCTACTCGCTCTCCAGATGTCATTATCACATCATCTACTCGTCCTTGGAACCAGAAGTATCCGTCATCATCCATGTACGCAGAGTCTCCAGAGAAATACCACTCATCATTAATAAAATAAGAATCATACTTCTCCTTGTTCTTCCATACTTGACGCATCATAGATGGCCAGCCTTTCTTAATCGCTAGGTTCCCCATGGTGAATGGTGGAACTTCATTGCCGTTATTATCGATAATTGCGGCTTGGATCCCTGGTAATGGTTTCCCCATGGAGCCAGGTTTTATTGGAAGACAACCAAAATTACAGATCATTTGCCCGCCAGTCTCTGTCATCCACCAAGTATCATGGATGCGCTTGTTGAAGACCTGCACACCCCATTTAATAACCTCCGGATTCAAAGGTTCCCCTACTGATAATACATGGCGCAAGGAGGATAGGTCATACTTTTTCACAATCCCATCGCCCGCTCCCATCAGCATTCGAAAGGCAGTAGGTGCGCTATACCAAACAGTTATCTTATAATCCTCGATTGCTTTATACCAAGCATCCGGAGAGAAACGACCACCTAAGATAAGCGAGGTAGTGCCTGTTAGCCACGGACCAAATATTCCATAAGAAGTTCCAGTTACCCAGCCAGGATCCGCTGTGCACCAATATATATCGTCATCTCGAATATCCATGACCCACTTCATTGTTTGATAATGAAGAACCATTGCATAATGTACATGAAGAATTCCTTTTGGTTTTCCGGTAGACCCAGAAGTATAATGTAAAATAAGTCCGTCTTCTTTATCTACCCACACCATTTCAAATTCCTCTGATGCTTCTCCTAATGCTTTATTAAAATCCACAAATTTGTCTGTTTCTTCGATTCCCTCACCAACCAGATACACTGTTTCTAGCGCAGGTAATTTATCTAGTGGAATCCTGCTTAATAGTTCAGGAGTAGTAACGATCGCCTTTGCTTCACTATCCATTAAACGGTCATATACTGCCCCTTCCATAAACGCCTCAAATAACGGACCTACTATTAATCCGTTTTTTAGAGCACCAAGCAACGCAAAGTAAAGTTCTGGTGACCTTGGCATAAAGATAAACAAGCGATCCCCTTTGGTTAAAGTAGAACTGTTTTTGAAAACGTTTGCAGCTTTGTTTGACCAGGCTTTCATCTCGTAAAAAGTGTAAGACTCTTTTCGATCTGCGTCTTGATAATAAAGAGCAATCTTGTCTTTCTTATCAGACTCTGCATGTCTGTCAATAGCTTCATAAGCTATATTGACTTTTCCAGTTTCATACCATGAAAAAGCCTTTTCTGCGTCCTGCCAATCAAAGCTCTTAACAGCAGCATTATAGTCTTTTAATTGATACTCCGCCTCTTTTACTGGTAACATTTCGATTTTCATCCCTATTCACCCTTTCTATAACTTTACTCTTTTATTCTACAATACTTCCTTGAATTTATGCCAATGTTTTAACTTTTTTGAATGTTCCGTTACATAAATGGAAGAAATCGCTTTCTCTCTCCTATTTCATGTATAATAACAACAAAGAACTTATATTAGGTGGTGAATGTGTGGAACATAAAAAAACGTATTATGCTGTTGAAAAGGAAACAAAGAATGGTCTTGTAATCATTGAGGGTCCCGTTTCTTCTGAGCAGCTGGCAGCTTTAGAATTTCATCAAGATTTAGTTGCCTTTCGTGTTCCTGAACAACAGCATAAAGCTCTTGTGGAAATAGCAAAATTACCTGAGGGTAGAATTATCATTGTAAGAAAAGAGCATATGATTGTAGGTTATTGTACATTTCTGCATCCTGATCCATTAGAAAGATGGTCTCAGGGTAATATGGATAACCTAATTGAACTTGGTGCTATTGAAGTGATTCCATCTTTTCGAGGAACAGGAGTTGGAAAACAGCTATTACGTGTCTCCATGATGGATGATGCAATGGAAGATTACATTACCATTACAACAGAATATTATTGGCATTGGGATCTAAAAGGCACTGGACTAAACGTCTGGGAGTATCGAAAAATGATGGAAAAAATGATGCAAGCTGGTGGCTTAGAATATTTTGCCACAGATGATCCAGAAATTAGCTCTCACCCGGCAAATTGCCTAATGGCTAAAATCGGGAAGAGAGTCGATAATAAATCGATTGAGAAGTTCGATCAGCTGCGCTTTATGAATCGCTTTATGTATTGAGTGGCTAAACTTTCACAGTAAAGGAGTTCCTAAAATGCTAGTAGAAGAGATAATGAATAAGTCTGTTCCTACCCTATATCCAAATAACACCATAGAGGAGGCTCTCCAGCTTTTAAAGGAAAAAAGAATCCGACATATTCCGGTTATTAATAAGCAAAGAGAGGTCATAGGAGTAGTCACCGATCGTGATTTGAAGGAAGCGACTCCTTCCTCTTTAGGCAACGAGGATAGAGGAATTTTAAATAGCCCGATTGAACGAATCATGACTAAAAATCCGATAACTGGTCACCCTTTAGATTTTGTAGAAGAGACCGCTTGCATTTTTTACGATAATAGAATCGGATGCTTACCAATCATTAGCCAAGGAAAACTAGTAGGCATGATAACTGAATCGGATTTACTCTACAAATTTATAGAGCTTACAGGTGTTCATCAACCCGGCTCTCAGTTAGAAATTCGAGTTCCAGATAGAACTGGTGTCTTGTATGAGATATCCAAAGTGTTTTATGAGCAAAAAGTAAATGTATTAAGTGTATTGGTATACCCCGATAAAGAAAATGAAAACCATAAAATACTGGTTGTCCGAATTAAAACAATGAATCCACTTAAGCTCGTAGCAGATCTAAAAACAGAGGGCTATGAAGTTTTATGGCCTAGCCCTCTCGGAACAAATCTATGAAGAAAAATGCTGTCTTTGTCTATTCGGAAAACCAATTAGGCTATAAGTTTTCAGACTCACATCCGTTTAACCAAAAAAGGCTAAAGTTAACGGTTGACTTACTACAAGAAAGTCAGGCACTTTCTTTATCGGATATTGTTGCTCCAAGGATTGCTACTGATGAAGAGCTCAGTTTAATTCATGATCCTCACTATATTGATATCGTCAAAAAGGCAAGTAACGAAACTGGAGATACTTCTATATATGAAAGCTACGGTATCGGGACAGAAGACACACCTGTTTTTCCGGGTATGCATGAAGCAAGCGCGACCCTCGTAGGAGGTACACTGACTGCTGTCGATTATGTGATGGAGGGAAAAGCCATTCATGCCTTAAATCTAGGTGGAGGATTACATCACGGGTTTAAAGGAAGAGCTTCTGGATTCTGTGTCTATAATGACAGTTCCGTTGCAATAAAATATATGCAAGAAAAGTATAATGCTCGTGTGCTTTACATAGACACAGATGCTCACCATGGTGATGGTGTTCAATGGAGTTTTTATGAGGACCCGAACGTCTGCACTATTTCTATTCATGAAACAGGTAGATATTTGTTCCCAGGAACCGGTAATATTACAGAAAGGGGCTCCGGTCAGGGCTATGGAACTTCATATAACTTTCCAATTGATGCATTCACGGAGGACGAATCATTCCTCGATATTTACGAGACTGCATTCAGAGAAATTATTGAATCGTTTAAACCGGATGTAATACTTAGTCAGAATGGTGCAGATGCCCACTACTTCGATCCCTTAACTCATCTGTATGGTACCATGAATATCTATAGAGAGATTCCCAAGCTGGCCCATCAATTAGCTCACCAATATTGTGAAGGTCGATGGATTGCTGTTGGCGGAGGCGGCTATGACATTTGGAGAGTAGTACCGAGAGCTTGGTCAATGCTCTGGATGGAAATGAATGATTTTCCTATTCTAAATGGTGCTCTCCCTCAGACATGGATAGAGAAATGGCAGAAAGAATCGCCAGTGCCCTTTATCCCAACTTGGATGGATCCGGAACCATTATATGAAGCTATTCCTAGAAAAGCAGAAATAACAGAAAAAAACAAACAAATGCTAGACAAAGCATTATATTTACTGCGAAACCAATAACCTGAGGTGGAGGTATCTTAGGAAATCTATATAGAAGGCATTAGTAACTCTTAGAATTTCCAAAAGTTTAGTAGTCTACTATTCGCGCTACCGCCCATGCCGCTTGAGCCTGCAAAAAGAGCGCAGTCTCATTCGTCATGCTCTGGCGGTTGGCAAGGCGCGAATAGAATGAATTATTGCTACCTAACCATTACTCTGAACTACTTAGACCGAAGGAAGAGCCAAGGATATTACCCCCCTCCATTCTTGAGGTGCCCTTTTCTTTTCCGCTTTTATTTATCCATTTTAATCTAGAATAAAAAGTGTACTATTGGTACGGAGAGGATGGTAGGCAAGCAGCAGAAAAGATGCTACAAAATAACCCTTTCTGATGGGTTATATGTTTTTGGGGAATCATTTATCCAATTTAATAATAGAAGCTGAACAAAACTAATCCTTTCTTGATATGTTCTATTCTTATAAGAATTTATTGATCATAGCTTACCATTAGTAGTATCTCTATTGGTTCGGAGCAGCGGCGACGACTCCTGTGGGAGCAGGGTGGTAGGCAAGACAGCACAGCCACGCGCGTTAGCGATGGGTGCTGGCTTGCCTTGTGGAGGGAAAACTAAGGACGTCACATCGTGTGACAACGTTTTCCTGACCAACATCCTGTTGGCCTCCGGGAAAGCGTCCGACGCAGCGGAGAACCCAAGGTTCCATTATAGAAAGTTATCTCTTTTACCGATTAACCTTTATTTGTTCCAAACACTCCCCAACACATAAGAAAGCACTTATGATTCTTATCATCATAAGTGCTTCTCATTCTCTGGGGATATAATCCAAGCATTTATTTTACTGAATCCCTTTCTTCAATCCGATATGGTAGAAAGACCGTCTGCTCATCAATTTTTTCTTTATTCATGAACTTCGTCAACAGTCTCATGGATACTGCTCCGATATCGTAAAGAGGAAGGACAACGCTTGTAAGCTGCGGACGAACCATTCGAGCAAGCTTTGAGTTTTCAAAACTGATAACATCTACATCCTCTGGCACCATTTTCCCTGCATCTTGAGCCCCATGAATCAACCCGATAGCTATCTCATCGCTTCCTGCAAAAAAGGCTGTTGGTGGATTTTCAAGCTGTTGCAGTTGTTCCCAGGCCGCTAATCCATCATCATATGTATTATCTACCCAGACAATCAAATCATCATCAATTTCTAGCTTTGCCTTTTTCATTGCATCCTTATATCCAGCAAGCTTATAGTCGCGATTAATAATAGAGGACATTGCTCCAGAAATAAAAGCTATCCGGTTGTGACCATTCCTAATAATACGACTCACTGCTTCCTCAGCAGCTTCTTGGTAATGTATATTCACAGATGGAAATGTATTTGTTTTTTCCACAGTGCCTGCTAAAACTATCGGCACATTTGCTCTTTCCATTTCTTTTTGCATCTCTGGGGATAAATCATCACTCATCAAGACAATCCCGTCCACTTGTTTACTTAATAATGTGGAGAGCAGCTGTACTTCTTTGTCTTCTTGTTGATCCGAGTTGGTAAGAATTATATTATAACGATACATGGTAGCTATATCTTCAATACCTCGAACAAGTTCTGCATAGAACACATTGGATATATCAGGAATAATTACTCCTACGGTTTTCGTCTTTTTACTTGCAAGTCCTCTCGCTACTGCATTTGGACGATAATCGAGACGTTCAATAACAGCTAGGACCTTTTGACGTGTGGCAGGCTTAACATTTTGATTTCCATTTACTACACGTGAAACAGTAGCCATGGAAACGTTCGCCTCTCTCGCCACATCATATATAGTGATAGTCATTGCTCACCCTCCTCTTCTTTTATTCTTATAATAACCATAATACTTGATAATCCTTCAGACTTTCAAATTAAATTAACAAGAGGGTGCCCAAAAAGTGATAACTTTCTGAACACCCTACCGAATTATTCTATTTATACGAGAGAAATCATTTTAGGCAAGTATCTTCAGTTACCTATGAACGAATATCATGAGACTTCATAAACTTCTGTAATGAATCATAAAACTCATCAAATTGTTTTAGGTTCATTTGTTGAGCAGCATCAGAAAGTGCAACCGCTGGATCTGGATGTACTTCAGCCATTACTCCGTCTGCCCCTATCGCAATTGCTGCTTTTGCTGCTGGAAGTAAGATATCTCTTCGTCCAGTTGAATGTGTTACATCCACAAACACCGGTAAATGTGTCTCTTGCTTTAGAATTGGCACTGCTGAAATGTCTAGCGTATTTCTTGTTGCTTTTTCATATGTTCTAATACCGCGTTCACACAAAATAATTTGGTCATTTCCTTGAGAAATAATATATTCTGCTGCATGAATAAATTCATCAATAGTAGCCGCTATACCTCGTTTAAGGAGAACAGGTTTATTAATTGATCCTACTGCCTTTAACAGCTCGAAATTTTGCATATTTCGTGCTCCAACCTGTACGACATCGATATAGTCAAGAGCTTCCTCTAGATGACTTGGTGTCACAATTTCCGATACAACTGCTAAGCCATATTCTTGAGAAATTTGTTTTAATATTTTCAAGCCCTCTAATCCTAGACCTTGGAAATCATAAGGGGATGTACGAGGCTTGTATGCTCCCCCACGGATTAATTTTAAGCCTTTTGATTGGATTGCAGCTGCCACCTCTGCCACTTGTGTATACGATTCTACTGCACAAGGTCCGAATACAAAAGAAGGAGTACCTGTTCCTATTTGCTCTCCATTAATCGTAACAATTGTGTCCTCCGATTTCCTTTTACGAGAAACTAAAAGGGCTTTCTTTTGATCGTCTACTTGAAGCTCAAGCGCTGTTTTAAAAATTTCTTTAAATATATGTTCTACGGTTGATTGCGGAAGGGTCCCGTTGTTATTTTCCTTTAAATGATCGAGCATGTGTCGTTCACGTAAGGGATCGTAACGATTAACACCCTGCTTCTCTTTTACTTTTCCTATTTCACGGACAACCTCGGCTCTCTCATTGATTAGACGAAGGATTTCCACATTTATATCATCCACACGGCTACGAAGGGCTTCTAAATCAACTTGTTTCATTCTTCTATTTCCCCTTTCAAAGTTTCAATCACTCTTTCTATCGACTGAAAATTATGATACATTCTTAGATATAAACATTATTATAATCAATATAACTGAGAATGTCACGTCTTATTTTAGCGATTTAACTCGTTAAAGTGCGTGAATGAAAAGGAAGTGAAATGGTTGTCATCTACTCTATTTGCTTTAGATATTGGGACAAGATCCGTGGTTGGAATAATCCTGGAAGAAAAAGAAGAAGGCTTTCATGTGAAAGACATTTTGGTGGAAGAGCATAAGGAAAGGGCCATGCTTGATGGTCAGATACATAATGTACTTAAAGTAGCAGAAGTTATCCAATCTATTAAAGAAAAATTAGAAGAAAAATATGGAAAGCTTGAAAAGGTTAGTGTGGCTGCTGCTGGTAGAGCACTTAAGACAGAGCAGGCTTCTGTGACGATAAATATAAAAAATAGACCGATTTTTTCTGAGGAGGATGTTAGTCGTTTAGAATTATCAGCTGTCCAAAAAGCCCAGTCACAGCTTGTTCAAGCTGAAGAAGGACCGTTAACTAGTCATTATTACTGTGTCGGCTATAGCGTCCTTTATTATAAGCTTGACGGAGAGGAGATTGGTAGCTTAGTAGATCAACAGGGTAATGAAGCATCTATTGAAGTGATTGCTACCTTCTTACCTAGGGTTGTAGTCGAATCGCTCTTATCTGCATTAAAGAGAGCTAATCTAGAAATGGAGGCGCTAACCTTAGAGCCAATTGCGGCAATAAATGTCCTAATACCTCCAAGCATGAGAAGGCTGAATGTGGCTTTAGTAGATATCGGTGCCGGAACCTCCGATATCGCAATTACGGATTTAGGAACCGTTGTAGCCTATGGAATGGTTCCATATGCAGGAGACGAAATAACAGAGGCACTAAGTGACCATTATCTTTTAGACTTTCCACTCTCCGAGAAAGCAAAAAGACAAATCAACGACAACGAGCTAATAGAATTTGAAGATATCTTGGGCTTCAAACAGCAAATACCAAAGGAGGAAGTAATCGACTCCATTTTACCATCCATTCACGAGTTAGCTACATACATATCGTTAGAAATACTAAGATTGAACAACAAAAAATCTCCTAAGGCTGTCATGCTTGTTGGAGGAGGTAGCTTGACACCAAGAATCACTTCTATCCTAGCAGAAAAGCTTCAGCTTCCAGCTAACCGTGTTGCCGTGAGAGGAATAGATGCCATTCCTTTGCTTACGAAGGAATATCATATCCCTACTTCACCTGAGTTAGTGACTCCAATTGGAATTGCAATTGCAACAAAAAAAGCACCAATCCAGTATATGACGGTAGAAGTAAATAACCAGTTAGTTCGACTTTTTGAACTGAAAGAGATGACGGTTGGAGATGCATTACTCGCAGCAAACATTCCTTCAAGAAAGCTTTACGGAAAACCTGGCCCTGCTTTATCAGTAACCATCAATGGACAAACAATACATGTTCCTGGTGAGCATGGACATCCAGCTGTTTTAAAAGTAAATGGAGCTAGCTCTACAACCAAAACACAGATCAATCATCATGATCAAATTGAAGTAATAGAAGGAGAAGATGGAAAACCAGCTACAGCGACTATACGTGATTTATTAGATGAGGCTTCTGTCAGGACTATTACATTCCAAGGCGTCCTATATACATTAGAGCCAGTCATAACTATCAACGGCAATCCCGCTGGTTTATCCTCTGTTCTGCACGAGAGAGATAAAGTACAAGTAGAACCAATTCAGACGATTGAGCAGTTCTTAAAGACAAGGCATCCAAAATATTTAGAGAAGCTTGCCCCTTATTCAATCAAAATAAACGATCAGAATTATGCTGTACCGAGGCTCTCCTCTACTCTTTCTATAAATAACTCGCCAGCTAGATTATCCTCTCCGATACAGCAGGATGATGTCATTCACATAGAGGGAAATAGGAGTCCATCACTTCATGAAATAGCTGAATGTCTGGATAAGAAGCTAACAGATAAAATAACCGTTTTCTTTCAAGGAGACCTTGTGGAACTAACAAGAGAATGTGCGACAGTTAGCTTCCAGAATAAAAAACTAGCATCCGCTGACCTCGTACCAAATGGCTCTAGTATAATTTGGGAGGAAAAAGAGAACACACCATGGATTTTTCAGGATGTATTTCGCTATATTGAATGGACCTTACCTAAAAATGTTGGTTCTTTCGAAATCTTAAGGAATGGAAACCCATCAGGATTTAACGAAGAAATTGTAAATGGAGATAAATTGGACATTATTTTCCGTTAAGCATTAAAAAACTGTAGCCAAGTATTTATCACCTGGCTACAGTTTTTTGATGTTATTTTTTGTTGTTTTCCTCGGAGATAGCTTCTTTAATTGCTTCCGCTACTGCAGTAGCATTTTCCTCTTGTGCTGTTAATTCTTCCGAAGTATTTGTAATGGTTTCCATAAAATCTAATGGCTCCTCACCTTCTGAGGAAGCAGTTCCATCGTCCTGCGGAGAAGACGGTGAGCCTTTTAAGGATTTTACCTTATCCACAAGTTGGCCCGATTGCTCTTGAATCTGCTTAGAAAGCTGTGTTGTTTTTTCTTTAGCAGTAGAGGATAAATCAATTGTTTTCTCCTTCAATTGGCCTGCTTGGCTGCTTAGAGTATCTCGTAGCTCTGGTCCAGTTTTTGGTGCCAATAGAAGAGCTGTTGCAGCTCCAATAACTCCACCAATTAGGACGCCAAGGATAAAATCCTTTCCATTTACCTCTTTCTCCTCATAGATGCTACTTCTTTGATTGTAAGATGGCATCGGAGGATAGCTGTTCGCTTGTCGATCATAGGAAGCTTGGTTCGAAAAATATTCATGATTAAAATTTGCATCTTTATAATTCGGTTTGCTATTTTCAAAGTTACTCATGTACATTCCTCCATTTTTTTATCGTTTTTTTTCTTCTTCAAATGTATAATAACCAGCTTGCTCTAGTGCTTTTCTTTCTTTCCATTTATCACGGATACCAAAGAAAATACTGCTCCACTGGACAACCTGTGCTATTTTATCCTCATTCTTCTCTACTTCCTTCGATACTGTATCCGTAAAGCGTTGAATAGAGTGATTAAAAGTGTTAACAGAAGTCCCAACATTTTTAACAGCATCTACTACTGTATTTAGTTTCTCCGATTTATGTTGGATGTCATCAGCCAACTCATTGGTCTTATGAAGTAAATCAGCAGTTTCCTTTGTAACATTTTGTAAGTGTGACTCCAAACCATTCAACGTTTCTGCTACATTGTTTAATGTCTTTTTCACGGATGATAAGGTAACAGCTAAACTAATACAAAGTATTAGAAAAGCAATTGCAGCAACTATAGCAGCTATGTATAATAAATTCTCCATCCGAACACTCTCCTTTAACTAAATAGTATGTTGTAATTTTACCCTAAAAGAAATGATTTAAACTTCCTACTTAATACTATACTACGTTTCTTTGGATAATCCTTTAAAAATAATAAAACTTCGTAGAACCTTCAAATATAACAGTCAAATACTTCAAATTGTTGTCATACTGGTCGTTTTCCTATGCTCATCTCTCCGGCTAAAGCCACAATAAAAAAGGATGCCTAGAAAGCAAAAACTTTTTAGACATCCTTTTTGTTCAATTTGTTAATAGGTTTTCAAAGGCTCTCTGATACTTTTGTACATCGCCTGCTCCCATAAAGATAAATAATGCATCCTCATATGCCAGCAGTTGTTCCACAGTATCCTCATGAAGGATATGACTTCCTTCGATTAACTCTGCAAGGGTTTCTATTGTTAGGTTTCCAGCATCTTCTCTTGCTGAACCAAAAATATCACACAGATACACCTCATCAGCAAGCATCAAGCTTTCTTTAAACTCATGCAAAAACTTCTGTGTACGAGTAAAAGTATGAGGCTGAAATATAGCAACAATTTTTCTAGACGGATATTTTTGACGAGCTGATTGAATAGTTGCTCTTATTTCAGTTGGATGATGAGCATAATCATCGACAATGATTCGATTGCCTATGGTCGTTTCCGTAAATCTTCTCTTAACCCCTTCAAAGGTCTCAAGGCCCTTTTGTATAACTTCCGCTGGCACTCCTTCATATTGGCACAAAGAAATAACTGCAAGCGAGTTAAGGACTAAATGATCTCCAAACATCGGGATGGAAAAACGATGATAAAATTCGTTTCTTACAAATACATCAAAGGAAGTACCCTTTTCTGTAATCTCTATATTCCGTGCCGCAAAATCATTATGCTCTCCAAAACCATAATACACAACAGGAACTGCTGCTGTGATACGTTGAAGATATAAGTCATCTCCACAAGCAATTATGCCCTTCTTGACTTGCATGGCCATTGATTGGAATGCGCTAAATACATCCTCAATATCAGAGAAATAATCCGGGTGATCGAAGTCAATATTCGTCATAATCGCATAATCAGGATGGTAGGACAAAAAGTGTCGGCGATACTCACATGCTTCAAATACAAAGTTAGAAGCATCTTCCACACCTTTTCCTGTTCCGTCACCGATTAAATACGAGGTAGGATTATATCCACTTAATACGTGGGATAATAACCCCGTTGTAGAGGTCTTTCCATGTGCCCCTGTAACTGCGATTGACGTAAAGTTGCTCATGTAATTTCCTAGGAATTCATGATATCGAATAACCTCTAGTCCCAACTCTCTTGCTCTTGTTAATTCGGGATGAGAGTCTTGGAATGCGTTACCAGCAATTACCGTCATTCCTTCTTCAATATTCGCCTCGTCAAATAATAGGATTTTTATATTTCGGTCATGTAATGGTTTTTCAGTAAAGAAATACTTATCGATATCAGAACCTTGCACATAATGACCTTCATCATGAAGGATTTGTGCTAGAGGGCTCATTCCGGATCCTTTGATCCCTGTAAAATGATACTTTGTCATACGTAAACCTCCTGGGATCAGTCCCACTTATATACATTAAATAGCGTCTCGTCCTCATTAGACGTATTTCCCATTATATCACTATTTAATCCAATACCTTAATAATTACATTTAACTAAATATTTCATCAAGCTTTTCACTGGATAGTATTACCTCTCGAGCCTTACTACCCCGTTGCTCAGAAATATAACCACATTCCTCCATGGCAGTTATTAACCTTGCTGCCCGATTATAGCCAAGATGAAATTTACGCTGTAATAAAGAGGTAGAAGCAGAACCTTGGTCTACTACAAATCGACAGGCCTCTTCAAATAAATCATCTTGCTCGGCCACTTCCGCCTTTTGTAGCAATTCTTCCTGCTCAAATAGATATTCAGGTTCTCCCTGTGTTCTTGCGTGCTCAATGATACGTTCAATTTCTTCATCAGACACATACGTGCCTTGAACTCGGATAGGACTCGACATCCCGTTCCCTTGGTATAGCATATCTCCTTTTCCTAATAGGCGCTCTGCTCCCTGTTGATCTAAAATAGTTCTTGAATCTATTTGTGACGAAACAGAAAAAGCAACCCTTGTAGGAACGTTCGCCTTTATTAATCCTGTAATAACATCTACAGAAGGACGTTGTGTTGCCAGTACTAAATGTATACCACAAGCTCGAGCCTTTTGTGCAATACGGCAAATAGCATCCTCCACGTCCGTAGGCGCCATCATCATTAAATCAGCAAGCTCATCAATGACAATAACAAGATACGGAAGCTTCTGTGCAAACTGTCTCTTCTCCGTTGCTAGCGTGTTATATCTACTTATATCGCGAACTCCCACATGAGCAAACAATTGATAGCGTCTTTCCATCTCATCTACTGCCCATTTTAAAGCTGCTGTGGCTGCTTTGACATCTGTTATAACAGGGCTCACTAAATGTGGAATATGATTATATGGAGCGAGTTCTACCATTTTCGGATCAATTAACATCAGCTTTAATTCATCAGGAGTCGCCTTATACAACAAGCTGATTAATAAGGAATTAATAAAGACAGACTTCCCAGAGCCTGTTGCCCCTGCAATCAAACCATGAGGCATCTTTCGTAAATCCAATGTTAACGGCTTTCCTGTAAGGTCAAGACCAAGAGCTGCCTCTAACGGAGAGTCGGATTGTTTAAATGTCTCTGTATTTAACACTTCGGAGATTCTAACAGCCCTTGAACGACGGTTTGGGATTTCAATTCCTATTGAACTCTTTCCTGGAATTGGAGCTTGAATTCGAATATCTTTAGCCGCAAGTGCTAACTTCAAATCATCCGAAAGGTTACGGATTTTACTTACCTTCGTTCCGTGTCCTACAGTAAGCTCAAATTGAGTAACAGCAGGTCCTTGGACTACCCGGATAATTTCTCCAGTTACTTGGAAATAAGAAAGGGCTTCAATTAATGTTTTAGCCTGCTCCTCCATCCACTCCTTGTCTTCATCCTTTTCCTCTGGAGGAAGCAAATAACTAAAGGAAGGTGTTTGATAAGCAGTAGTTAGTGGCTCATATTCGACCTCTTTCACCCCTGGCACAACTGTTAAGGAAGTTTTACTGGGAGTGTTTCGAATGCCTGTGGAAACAGGTTCTATATTTTTTATTCTATTCTCTAACTTATTCAACTTTTCTTTATCTGACTTCAACATCAGGACATTAAATGGTCGAATGTTTTCTTTCTTTTTAGGTTCTTCTTGTTTCAACTCGACCGGGACTTCCTCACATGTAAGCTCTTCTACCTGAGTAATAGCTACCTCTTGAATGCCTGGATCCTTTTGTACATGCTGTTCTGTAACTATTTCTACCGGTTCAGCAACTATCTCTTCTGCCTTTTCCTCTTCTTCCTGTAGTTCAACAGGTACAAAAGCTGCTTTTACATCAACCTCAGCAGTACTAAGCTCTATAGAGCTTCTAGCTGCGATTGGCTTTTCTATTGTTTCCGTCTCTTCTTGAAGGGATGGAATATCAATCGGATTAGTAACTGGCTTCTCTTCTACTAACTGCTTATTCAGTTCTTCTATCTGAGAAGGTCTCTTAAAACCGTAGATAGGAGAAGGAACATCGGTAGGTGTAAAAGGTCTCCTCTTTGTAACTTGTCTTATCTCTGGCTCTTTGCTAAATTGGGGCTGTTGATAAATCGGCTTTGGCTTTGGCTGTATAGGAACCACTGTCTCCCGTTTTCGAGGTGGCGCAGGGAAAATGGTTTCTCTTTCATAAAAAGGGTCTTTCTCTCGCTCTTTCTCTACAACTGGGATTTCCCTCTTGTATTCAGTAGTCCTGCCATGTAAAATTTCTTGTTTTTCATGATCGGAGATTAAAGGAAACCGAAATGGTGTTTTCGATTGTCGAACTTGTTTCTCCACTACTTCCTCTTCTAGCTCTACTTCTTCTATATTTTCTGCATCTGTTGTTTTAAAAAGTTTCTTTAACCAATTCAATTCTTCATCACTCTTTCTTTTCGATACCTTTTATTTTACCAATAATTAAGGTATCCGTCCTTATTATATTAAATAATAGGTCAAAAAAAGTATGAGTATACGGGAGTTACTAAGAAGTTAGTTGTATAACATTTACTCCACATCATATTTTTATAATATGTAAACGCTTATTAATACATCATGACCTTAGTTTTGGAGTTAATTATCTAAGAACGTTTTCCCTGTTATGTATGTCAAATATTCATCCACAAAGCTATATCGTTTTAAATTTACCATGCAACCCACGAAAAAATTGGTTGTCGTAGAACGCTCTCAAATGTTTGGCTAGCTTTATTTGCTTGCCATGCTTTTTTCGAGAGTTATCAAACGACAACCAATTGTTTATAACTTATCGCTTTGCTAATCAGTTACCTTCAAATGGGCTTCCAACCACTGCAGCATTATCTAAAATTAGTATCCCCTTAACTTCAGGTGCATTTGGAAGAGCAAGCTCTCTTGCAGAGCAAAGCATACCATGAGAAGGAACGCCACGAAGCTCTGCATCCTTTATCTGCATTCCAGAAGGCATTACAGCCCCCACCTTAGCTACTACAACTTTTTGTCCCGCATCAACATTCGGTGCACCACATACAATTTGTAGCTTCTCGTCACCTACGTCTACTTGGCAAACTTTTAGCTTGTCTGCATTTGGATGCTGGTCAATGGATTCAACAAAGCCTACTACAAATTTTGGTGATAGATCAACATCCAGTTGATAATTCGCTTCATTTGCGTCCAATGCTTGTTGGACAATACTTACGAATTCCTCTGTAAGTGTAACCGGGCCAGCTGACTCTATTTTATGGTAGCTGCCAAACTGAAAAATGTTTATTGCAACTACTTCCTCATTTTCTGCATTTTTGACAAAAGTAACATTTCCTTTTGTTTCCGTTAGAACGTTTTCCACCTTATCAGTGTTTAATTGAATTAATAGTACGTCTCCTACGCCTGCAGCATTGTAAAAAATATTCATTTGTCTTCTTGCTCCTTTGTCACTCGATTCTTTGCCATAATGAAGATAGGCTCCAGCTCTCCGTTTTCATAGATGAAGGAAAGAGAGGTGATAGGTACAGTCCCAACAGTAAAAAAGTGCATCGTCATCTGAGCTAGCACATCATAGCCTACTTCGTTTCGTATATCTCCAATTATCATAACATCTTGGTGAGGTACGGATACAGTCATATCTCCAGAAATTTGGCTTTTCATTTCCTTCAATAGAGATTCATTTAAAATCCTACTTGCATCATAACCATCATTGTTATTAAAGAAATAAAAGATATTACCATTTACTTCATCTTTTTTATATTTGTTTGGTAAGTTTCTTACTTGGAAAAGCGCACGTTCACGAACCTCTGTCTCTCGTATACCTCGCTCTGCAATCATCTTTTCATCCAACAAGCGATAGGTGTTTCCTAAATCTATTGCATAATAAATTCTCGTCTCAGCCGTATGATCCTTCATGACGAATTTATTGCCATCCTTCGATTCTTTTGGGAAGGAGGTAGAACGGATAACAGGATAAATCGCTCCGGACAAATCGATAGCTGTTTCTTTTTCCATCGCTTCGAACGTCTGATGGATAGTGTAAACAACCTCTTCAATTATTTTCTCTTTTTTTGTTTCATATTTAGCTAGGATAGGCGGGACGGAAATCTCAATTCCTCTCTCCAGACCCTTATGGGTTAAACGAAGCTTATTCGTTTCTCTATTGTAGTCGTAACTATACGTATCCTCGGATAGTCTCTTCTTAAATTCTCTTATCAATTCAAGAGCCTTCATCATACCACCCTTTCCATCATGGTAAAGTATAAAACGGCTCACATACGTGAACCGTCCACTTAAAGCGTTCGAAGAAATGATTCAATCTCTTCTCGAGTTTTGCGATTCTTGCTAACGAAACGACCTATTTCTTTACCATTTTCAAATGCAACAAAGCTTGGTATTCCAAGGATGTCCAGCTGGCTACATAGGTCTAAAAATTTGTCTCGATCTACCGAGATGAAAGTGAAATCCGAAAACTCTTTTTCTACCTCGTCCATAAAAGGATCGATAAAGTGGCAGTCAGGACACCAATCGGCTGTAAATTTAAATACAGTCTTCTTTCCTTGTGTCAATTTCTCAAATTGCTCCAAGTTTGCTAGGTTCTCCATTCTCTATTCCTCCTTTTGTGTTTGGATAGATCGGATTATCGTCATCATTTCGTTCAAATTACTTGCAATATTCTTTTCAGAAGAAATAGTCGTTAGCTTCATTCCACCGATACTTGTAACCAGTTCGAAGCTTTCTTCACCATTCTGAATGATTGCAGCAAAACCAAAACGGTTCTCTGCCTCAAACACTTCTTCCTTTATGATATTCACATTACTATTTGCCATCATCAGTTCGTAATATAATTTACTTTTTGGTGTTTCATTTGGATTAATAAATAATATAAAAGAATCTTTGCCTTTTGATAAGAGTATATTCGATTCGTTCGATTCATCTTCTACAGAATATCCACTAGGTAAAAATAATTTTATATTGCCAACTTCATTGTTTGGTGTCTCTGGCTCACCTTGAAATGTTTCTTTTGCACTTTCTAATCCATCGACAGCTCTTTCTTCCAAAGAAGCACATCCAACTAATAAAATGACAGCTAGTGACGCGAGAATTAGTCGCATCCATTTTCCAGTCATTTTGGTTCCTCCCATTCAAGCATGACTGCTATATATTTTAACGATGATTATGTTTCCTTGCAACTAGAAGTACTTTTCTTCTTACTTCTGTTTTTGCGAGAGTAAATATTGTCCAATTAGGAGCTTCATAATATGCTCGAACATTTCACTTCTATTGACAAGACCATCCGTAAATACACCAACAGCCCCTTCTTCATGACGTATACCTTTCTTATTCGTAAAGACGTCCATGACCGGACCAAGTTCCTTCCCTTCTCTTATTTGAGTAGCAACCTCTTCTGGTAAAGGAATACCAGCACCAGTCGCTGTATAGATTTGTCCTTCAGCTGTTGCTAATGCCCCCCAATTGCAGACATACATTTGCTCTTCCAATTGGGTTACCCCACCTTCTAATCCAATTGCTATATCCCCATCAAATTTCGTTAGAAGCTGTCTGGCTCTATTGATAGCTCCTCGTCTGGTTTCCTCATTACTCACAGGCTGATCCGCAACAAGAGATGAAACGGATTGATTCTCAAAAATAGCCTCCGGAAAATAAAGACTTGCGACGTTTTTTACAGCTAATGTTTTTGCTTTATTTTTTGTTCCAATTAATATTTTCATTAAATATCTCCTATGAACGAATGATGATGTGAAAAAAGATGCCTCGAGGGCATCTTTTTATACATTCGCTTTAATTGTCTCTACGGTTGTCTTATCGCATGCCTTTACAAGCTTCACTAGGAGCTCTTTCGCAGCTGCGTAATCATCCGTATGTATGATAGATGCAGATGTATGAATATATCTTGAACAGATACCTATTACAGCACTCGGAATACCTTCATTCGCAGTATGCACTCTTCCTGCATCTGTTCCGCCTTGAGAGATAAAGTATTGATATGGGATATTATGTGTTTCTGCCATATCCAATACAAATTCTCTCATACCACGATGAGTAATCATGGAACGGTCAAAGATACGTAACAACGTGCCCTTGCCAAGCTGACCAAATTCATTCTTATTGCCCGAGGCATCATTTGCAGGGCTAGCATCTAGCGCAAAAAAGATATCTGGCTTAATCATGTTAGCAGATGCTTGGGCACCTCTTAGTCCAACCTCTTCCATTACGTTAGCACCAGAATAGAGCATGTTAGGTAACTTTTCGCCTTGAAGCTCCTTTAATAGCTCAATACTAAGTCCACAGCCATAACGGTTGTCCCAAGCCTTCGCCATTATTTTCTTTTCGTTAGCCATCGGAGTAAATGGACAAACAGGTACTATTTGGTCTCCCGGACGTATACCCATTCTTGCTACGTCCTCTTTATCGTCTGCACCAACATCAATTAACATATTTTTTATATCCATCGGTTTATTGCGAACCTCATCACTTAGGAGGTGAGGAGGTATAGAGCCTATTACTCCAGGAATCGTAGAATTCTTTGTCACGATTTCTACGCGTTGGGCAAGCAATACTTGATTCCACCAACCACCTAGTGGCTGAAAGCGTAGCATACCATTATCCGTAATCCCTGAAACCATAAAGCCTACTTCATCCATATGCCCAGCAACTAGCACTCTTGGTCCGTTTTCATCGCCCTTTTTAACGCCAAAAATACCTCCAAGATTATCTTGGACAATCTCATCAGAATACTTTGCTAGCTCTTCACGCATAAAAGAACGTACTGCATGCTCGTTACCAGGTGCTCCAGGTAACTCGGTTAATGTCTTAAATAAGGAAAGTGTTTCTCCATTCATAGTGCAAGTATCCTCCTAAAGCTTTAGTATTTTCTATTTATTTCAAAAAGATTCATCTTCTATTGTAATAAAAGTTCTACCCGTTTACTATACTAAAACTTCGATAATCGAAAAATTTATAAGTTTTCCAGTGTTGTGATACACTTAAATAAATGATGAAGAGGAGGAATATGGATGAAACTTAGAGATTATATGATGGGTCTAGGCACAGGTATTGTCATTGGAGTGGTTGCTAGTCAAGCTGCTTCCAGAATAAATAAAAACAAACCTGCAGATTTAGTTCTTAATAATATTAAAGATTCCTTTAAAGAAGAAGGACCAATTGACGGTTCTTGGATTTTCATGTCTCCCGAACCATATCAAAAAGATGTAATTAAATTAGATGTATATAAAGGCGGAGTTTCCCGCATTAAAAACGGCGAGCTCGAACAATTCGAATTTGCAGCTGACGCAAAAACCGGCACCGTTGTTGATCTAGTAAAAATCTAAAAATCAAAACACTAACGAGTCTAATAGACTTCTGCTATCCTGCTTTTGAACTTTTTATATAATAACTACTCCCCTTGGACTCAGCCAAATCAAATTGCCAAAAGCCCAATGGTTTGAGTAACTAAAAGAGCCATCTTATCGACAACATGAAACTCGATAAGACGGCTCTTTGCATAGGAGGGTTTCTTTACTTTTTCTATGGACAGAAAAGATGGTGGGGGTGTGTAGTAATGTATATATCATCGTTAAGTATGGCTTATTCTATATGTACTGATTAGATTGTAAGAATGGAACTTTACGCCTCCAATCTCTATAGAGTAAAAAGATTAGAGAAGATACTAGATTTTTTACTTATTCTCCATACACTCTATCTCTAACAGGAAGCGGCTGGCGGCGACTCCGGTGGGATGAGTGAGAAAGATGAGACATCGCAACGGCACGCGCAAGCGTTCGGCGATGGCATGTTTGAAGGAGGGGAAACTAAGAACGTCACATCGTGTGACAACGTTTCCCTGACCAACATCCTGTTGGCCTCCGGAAAGCGTCCGCCGAGAGCGACCTCTCTTCTTCATCTTCTTCTCTCCCAGAAAGCCGCAGGCACTAAAAAAAACGATAACCCAATTCGGATTATCGCTTGAAAAAAACTATTTTGTTCGCTCAACCTTCTCCACAATCTCTTTCCCATCGGCACTCCACTTAACCAACCGATAAAAAGCATCATGATAAAAACTAAAATAATACCCATTCTGCAAGCCTTCATTTATCCACTTTTCCTTCGCAAACACAGAAGTCATCGGATAATCATCAAAAGCTAGCACCCATAGTGGATTTTGATGAGCATGCGTCGGCATCAAATCCGCCATATGAACAATCGTCTCACCATTTTGCTTAAACACCAAAATACTATGTCCATCACTATGACCGCCAGTATGGATCATCTCTATCCCATCTACTACCTCCATGGAATCCGAGAACGTGACAACCTGGTGCTGAATAGGCTCCCAATTCTCCTTCCAATAGGTATTTTTCGATCGAATATTTGGATTTCTCATCTCATTCCACTCAATCTCGGATACATATATTTTCGCATTCGGAAAGGCAGGAACCAGATCCCCATCTACCCATTTTGTTAATCCGCAAGCATGGTCGAAATGTAAATGAGTCATTAGAATAATATCAATATCCTCTGGCAAATACCCAAGCTCTACTAAATTATCATCTACTACCGATTGATCACTAACCCCATAATTACGAAGCTGCTTTTCGTTAAATTTGCCAAAGCCAAGTCCCGTTTCCACCAATATACGATGTCCCTTGTATTGAATAAAAATAGGGTCTGAAGCTAATTCAATTTGATTTTTTTCATTTACAGGGTATTTCTTTTCCCATAATGGCTTAGGAACTACTCCAAACATGGCACCCCCGTCCAAATGAGTAGTCCCTCCCTTCAGCCATGTAAATGTCATTTCATGAAAAGTGAACATATCCATTCATGCCAACCCCTTTTTTTAAACGTATTGAGCTTCCAGTCGGTAAATCGGTTGCCCTTTTGCGGAAAACTTTTCTTCGTATTCCGTCATAATATTATCTTCAGGCATTTCAGCATGCAAGTCCAATGATACATACTTTAGTTTCATGCCATAAGAAGACATACTAACTAACGAATACTCAAATAATCCACGATTATCTGTTTTAAAATGAATCTCCGCATGGTCTATTAAAATTGACTCATACAGCTTTAAAAATCCTTCATGTGTTAATCTTCTCTTTGCATGTCTCGTCTTTGGCCATGGATCCGAAAAGTTTAAATAAACACGGTGAACATCATTTTTAGCGAAATACTTGTCCAAATGTGCACCATTTACTTTTAATAAACGTAAATTTGGCAGTGGCTGAGCGTCTAATGCATTTTCTAGTGCAGACACGATGACGCTATCATAAAGCTCAATTCCAATATAATTAATTTCCGGGTTCTGCTTTGCCATACCCGTAATGAATTGTCCTTTTCCAGTTCCTACTTCTATATGGAGAGGATTATCATTTCCAAATATAGCTTGCCAATTTCCTTTATAGTCCTCTGGGTTCGGAATAATAATTTCTGGATGTGCATTGATAAATTCCTCAGCCCATGGTTTATGTCTTAACCTCATGATTTTAACTCCTTTTTCTTTGTTGTTGCATTTCTCCACGCATGGGGGAGAACAAATACCTGGACTTCTTCAAACGGAGAAACCCCACAAGCAAATTCACCATCTGTATGTACCAGGGTGCTATCTTTAAATGTCAACTGACACATATTTGTCTGGAACTGTTTGACTTCTTTAAATTTTGTATGCGTCCCTAAAAATACAGTACCAAAAACAAGCAGCAGCTTCCATTTCGACAGGTTGTGTACGACGGTAATCTCGAACAGTTGATCGTTGGGTAAAGATTTCGGTGATATTTTCATACCGCCTCCGTAATACGGTTGGTTACTTATTGTGACAAACCAAACATTATCAAACTTTACCCTATCTTCTCCTATTCGTAAAGTGGTGGAAAATGTTCGGAATAAAAATAATTCCTTTATCAGCAATAGAATATACGCAAGCTTTCCCAAACCTACAGTATTTAACCTGCTCTTCCAAAACGAATTATTAACAGAGACAGACACTTTTGCATCAAATCCAAAGCCAGCACTATTAACAAAGCTAAATTGTTGGCCGTTCAATGAAAATATCCCTGCATCGTAAGTATCGACAGCATCTATATTCTCAACATATTGGTTAAGCTGTTCAGTTGTAGTAAATACAGAAAAAGCTCGACCAAAGTCATTTCCGCTTCCTGTGGAAACGACTCCGATTCGAACTTGTTCACTTCCAATGATTCCTGAAATTACTTCATGTACAGTTCCATCGCCACCTAGGATGATGATCAATTGTGGTTCCATACGTTCAGCAATCTTTTGAGAAACCTCCTGAGCGTGTCCCCTATATTTTGTTACAAGGACTGTGTAAGGGAAAACAATCTTAGGCTGCCAATCACTCCATAATTTCTTTGCTTTCCCGTTTCCTGCATGCTCATTTATAATAACTGTCACGTTAATCATTTGACCCCTCACTATCCAACTCCCCTCCCGCTCTAGAATAAGAAGTTGTTTGGACAAGATTTAAAAGGGACTGCGCAGCCTTGAATTGCATATGCTTCATAGGGGAAGGATTGGATTGAAGAGCCTTAAACCAAGCTTGAAATTTCCTTGTATCAATAAATTGCGTATTGTACACAGCTCCCGGGTAATCAATATAGCCATTTCTACTTAGCACAACTCTTCTAATAGGCAAATCGATTGCTTCCTTTTGAAAAACCTGTTGGATAATCGACTCCATTCTATTTAGGTTTATAAGCGGGCTAAGTACCTTTTTTTCTTCCTTTCCGCTCTTTCGAAGCCAAAAGCGGTCACTGCTTCCAATGAATGCATCTAAATCATGCCCCTCCAGAACTACTATACAAATAATTTCAGTAGGAAGGATTAATAGAATCTCTAACTCTATTGGTGCTTTTTTAAGCTTCAATATTGGATAGTACAATAAAAAATAATTATCAGGTAAATGTAATGTCAGCGTTCTTAATAAGCTGTCCCTCATAAATTTCGGATCTACGTAGGATTTATCTAACAATGTAGAGCTTGCCCATTTAATTTGAAAATGAAAGAGCTGATCTAAATACATTCTTTTTAGCTCCTCCAACGTTTGAGGCTGGTACACGATATTGGGCTGAAAATGGAAGGTGGTATCTTCTTCAGGAATGAGTTCTTCGATTTCCTCTGCCGCAACTTCCTCCTCATAAAGGGGGTCTTTCTTTCGACGAAAGAGCTTGGAGAAAAAAGAGCTTTTCTCCAAGTCGTCCTCCACCACTTCTTCCTCTACCCATTGAGCGTTTAAAGAGCCATCTTCCCATTCACTTTTCGTACGCTCCCATTGTTGCTTTTTTAATCGAACAAATTGAGTGGGATATCTTTTCAAATCTATTTGATATCTTGAAATATAATCTTGAAGCTTAACAAGCTGAGCCACTTCATTCCCTCCTACTAGTGAATAAATGTACATCCTCATAACGAGGGGTTTTGGTTGGATTTATTTGAAAAATGGAGAAGCTCTCTACCTGAAAAGACATTTCCTCTATATCAAAATTCTCTATATCTAAGCTAGCCCTAGAAGCCCACTTTTTAGCAATGGTGATATGCGGACGATAGGCTCTTGTATCAGTAATACCCAGTACGGAGGAAACTACTTTTGCTACTTCCATTTGTAACGTATGAAGTTCTTCCTTATGTTGAACACCAACAAATACAACACGAGGAGTCCTTTCATTGCCAAAGAAGGCTAGTCCATCAGTCATTAAAGAAAAAGGAGTCCAGTCAATCTGCTCGAGTGACTGGATCAGCTCCTCTAAGTCATCAGGGGCAACAGCTCCTAAAAAGCTAAGTGTTATATGCAAATCCTCTTTTAATGGAAGGCTTTTATGCGTTTTTCGAAGCGTCGTCTCTTGCCTTGCTTGGACAATCTTCTCTGCAATCCATTGAGGAATTTTCACTCCTATAAAATAGTGGTTACTCATGCATGTATAGATGTAGGAATTCTTTTCTCAAAAGCTTTTTGAAGCTTTTGAGTGATCTCTCCTGGCTCTCCATTTCCAATAGTTGTATCTTCAATCTTTATTATCGGCATTACCTCTGCACTTGTTGAGGACATAAAAAACTCATCCATTTGAAGTGCCTGTTCCTTGGTAAAAGCCTCTTCAACTACTGGCACTCCTATTTCTTTGCAGCAATCTAATATTACTTGGCGAGTGATACCGTTAAGAATTAAGTTTGTTGCTGGGTGTGTATAGATCACACCATCCTTAATTCCGTACATATTTGAGGAGGAGCCCTCTGTTACAATCTCCCCACGATGAAGAATTGCTTCAAAGCAGCCTTTGCCTACTGCTTCTTGTTTAGCCATAACGTTCCCCAACAGATTTAAGGATTTGATATCACAGCGAAGCCATCTAATATCTTCCACAAAGCAAGCCTTCACTCCTTGAGCTAAATCTTCAAGTGGTCGCTTTGTTTCCTTTGTATAAGCAGTTAATACAGAGTCTACAGCAGGATTTGGGAAATGATGCTGTCTAAAGCAAGTACCTCGAGTAAACTGTAAGTATACATGACCATTCTCTAATTTATTTTCCTCCATCAACTCATAAATCATTTGATGCAGCTTATCCTTTGTATAAGGAATCACTAATTGGATTTTATCTGCACTCTCGTATAATCGATCAATATGCTCTTTTGCTGTAAATAAATTTCCATCATATACCTTAATTACTTCATATACGCCATCGCCAAATTGATAGCCTCTGTCTTCAAAGCCAATGACTACCTTATCCTCTTCTATCAGCTGGTTATTCCAAAGAATTTTTGTCATCTCACTCTTCCTTTCCTTTTTTGCCTGCTAGTTCGACTATAGCATCCGCATAGATGGCAGTAGCCTTTAACAGATCTTCAATATCTACATACTCATCCGCTTGGTGAGCAACATCTTCTCTGCCAGGGAAGACCATTCCAAATGCAACCCCTTTTTCCATAGTTCTTGCATAAGTGCCTCCCCCAATGGATAGCAGGTTTGCTTTTTCTCCAGTTTGACGCTCATAAACCTTCTGTAAGGATTGAATGAGGATATCGTTTTGATCCACAAAATGCGGCTTTGAATTAGAGCCGAGGTCTAATGTGATACCTGTATCCTTCAACTTTTCTCTGCATGCAGCAAGCTTTTCATCTAATGGATAGGTCACAGAGTACCTCATGCTAACCTGTGTGCAGGAGCCTTGTGCAGGTGCATAATGGATGACGCCTGGATTTAATGTAGTATCGCCAGAAACCTCGTCAGTGAAATGTAAGTCTAATGCATGACCTCTGCTGTCTTCTCCAAATGCATTTACTAAAAAGTCTACAAATGCCTTCGAGTGTGGAGTAAGAGGAATCTGCTGTAAGAACTTTGCAAGTACAACAGCTGCATTTACGCCTTGGTCTGGTTCCATTGCATGTGCAGATTTGCCATGTACCAAAACCTTTACTCCAGGACCTTCCTGTGTTACTTCTCCTGTTATTCCATTCTCAGCAGAAAATTCCTGAAATTTTTGTTTAATAGAAGGAAGTCCGCCAAATACAAACGCAAATGCCTCATCTGGCACCATGTTCGTTCTTTTTCCTGCTTGGAAAAATTGAATGGTTTCTACATCAGAGGAGCCTGTTTGAGAAAAGATTAAATTTGCAATTCCTTTTTCCGCATTGATAATCGGGAAATCAGCATCAGGTGCAAAGCCCATATCTGGCATTTCTTCTTTTTCAAAATAACGCTTCATACAACGGAAACCACTTTCCTCATCTGCTCCGATGATTAATCTCACTCTTTTAGAAAGCTCTATACCAGATTCCTTGACAAGCTTCATCGCATTCCACGCAGCAATTGTTGGTCCTTTATCATCGATTGCTCCTCGACCATACACTCTGTCATTTGCGACTACCCCCTCGTATGGTGGATAAGTCCATCCTTTTCCTTCAGGTACCACATCTACGTGACATAGTATCCCTAAGATTTCCTCCCCTCCACCCATTTCAATATGACCTGCCATATTATCTACATTTTTTGTTAAAAAGCCTTCTTTCTCTCCCTCTTGTAGCATATGATTTAATGCTTCGAGTGGTTTAGCTCCAAACGGCGCTTCCTCTGTTGCATTCTTTTCATCTAGTACAGATGGAATCCTTATTAGATTCTGTAACTCACTAATTATCTCTTCTTTTTTCGTTTCTACTTTTTCTAACCAATTCATGTAGCTACCTCCAACTTATATTTATGACTATTCTACACCAGTTTGAATTTATTCACATTATATCTTCTAAAAATTAAAGACGGGGAAAATAAGGATTTAGTCCTTTATATCTTTTCAAACCCTTTTTAACCACCACAAGAAAAGAAATATTTACGAATTCTTCACAAAAAGATTAGTTTTTTTATAGAATTTTCTGTTTCTATCTATTATAATATAATTGTCAGATAATATTTTTTCTGATACCTATATAGTAAAGGGGACCTTAAGTGCAATCAATTTATTGCTATTACCCCATGTCGTCCGCTAGTCTTGCCATGAGATATGAAGATGAAGGAGTGGGTACTTTTGAAACCAACTACTGATCGGATGCTCAATCGAATCAAAGACATGTATATGTTCATCCGAGACAACGGAACTGTTACAACACAAGATCTGGTCGATGAATTTGGCATCACTCCTCGCACAATTCAACGAGACTTGAATGTGCTAGCTTTTAATGACTTAGTCATTAGCCCGACAAGAGGTAAATGGACCACGACGAACAAAAGAGTGAGAATGACATCTTAGAAATTCCATATGAAAAAGAAGGACCTTGCTGTTAAGCTTGGTCCTTCTTTTGTTCAAGTATATGTAATTCTTCATCTGTAAGCTCTCTATATTCGCCTTCCTGCAATGCTTCATCGAGCACTAAATCCCCCATAGAAAGCCTTTTTAAATAAATAACCTTTTTACCAACAGCCTCAAACATCCTCTTCACTTGATGGAACTTCCCTTCTGTAATGGTCAACTCAATTTCTGAAATATTTCCACGTGAAAGGATCTTTAAATATCCTGGCTTTGTATGATACCCATCGTCCAACGTTACGCCTTCTTCAAAAGCTTGTATATCCTCTTCCGTTACCCTACCTTGTACTTTCGCGTAATAAACCTTCGGAACGTCCTTCTTAGGGGAAAGCAGGCGATGAGTCAAATCTCCATCATTTGTAAGCAACAGTAAACCAACCGTATCCTTATCCAGCCTTCCAACTGGATAAGGAGCAAAATGGCGGTCTTCCTCCTCTAATAAATCAATCACAGTCCGATCTCTTGTATCCTCTGTAGCAGAGACTACGCCTGAAGGCTTGTTCATCATCAAGTAAATGTATTGCTTGTATTCGACCTTTTCTCCGTACACCATAACGCTATCCTCTAGCTCATTTACTTGCATAGCACTATCCTTTACTGTTACACCATTCACTTGAATCGCCTTTGATTTAATCAATGACTTCACTTCTTTTCTAGTGCCGAATCCCATATGGGCAAGAAATTTATCTAATCGCATACCGTTCTCCTAAAAACCAAATTTTTTCGTAAATCTTGTTAATCTTTCTCCAAACAACTTTTGTGCCAATCCTAAGCGAAGCGTCACATATCCATAGAATACCGCTCCTACTCCAGCACAAACAAAGATTACAAGAAGAGCATCTATTTTTCCATCGATTGTAAACCAGTTCACCAATCCCAGCTTTACTATATATACAATAGCCAGCATAAGAACGTTTATTATCCCAATAAGTAATACTCTTCTTAGTACCATCGTTGATTTATATTGTAAAATCTTACGGATTGCGAACAAGTTCAAGGCAATTGCAACCATATAACCAGTAGCCGTAGCTAAAATAGCACCGTTTGTTTCGAAAAGCTTGATAAGCGGCGTATTGAGAATTAGCTTCGTGAATATCCCAATAAGCAGGTTTAAAATAATAATTTTTTGTCGGTCTATACCTTGCAATATGGAAGTAGTAACAGGATATAATGCAAAAAGAATAGCAACTGGAGCATAATGTGCTAGTATATCCGTTCCCGCAGCACTTTGCTCATAAAAGACATGGTAAAACTCATTTGCAAGGACAGATATCCCCAACGCAGCAGGAAGGGTCAAAAATAATAAAATCTGGAAAGATTGGTCTAGCGATTTTCGAACCTCTCCAAAGTCCTTTTTCGCATAATATGTAGTAATCAAGGGAATCAGCGTCATGCTAAAGCCAGTGGCAAGCATTACTGGAATCATGACTAATTTATGCGTACCAAAATTCAACATACCGAGTAGCGTATTGGAAACATCTCCAGTGACACCAATTATATTCATCGCTCGGTTGAACGTAATCATGTCAATAAACTGGAATAATGGATTAATAACCCCAACTAAAGCAAAGGGCACCGTGTAAATAAGAATTTCCTTGTAAATATTCTTCAATGATATATCAGAGCTAACTTTCCCTGTCTCATTCATTAAATCATCAAACTCTGGCTTTAACTTCTTCCAATACCAGCCTAGAACCAATAAGCTTGCAATCGCACCCAGAAAAGCAGCAAATACTGCGAAAGAAACTGCCGTCTTTTCAGAAGCATTCCACACGTAAACAACGAAGAATCCTCCAGCAAGTACGAATAAGATACGCACCACCTGCTCCCAAAGCTGAGAAACAGCGGTCGGTGTCATATGCTGATACCCTTGGAAAAATCCTCTGACCAAGCTCATGACAGGCACTACGATTACAGCAAAGCTGACAAACTTAATGACACTTGCAACGTCCTGAACTGAAAAGTCCGCTTCATCGTCCTTGATAACTAAATGAGCAATTGGCTCAGCTAAGAAAAATAAAGCTAAAAACCCTAAAAATCCTGTAATCGACATCAGAACCATGCTCGATTTTACAAGCTTTCGTCCCGTAGCATAATCGCCTAATGCATTATATTTGGAAACAAATTTCGATACTGCTACCGGAACTCCAGAAACGGCAATTGCCAGCATAATGGAGTATGGTGTATATGCATATTGATAAAGAGCCATATATTCTTCCCCGATGATTTGATAGAAAGGAATAACATATAAAACCCCTAGAATTCTTGATAATAAGAGACCAATGGTTAAAATCATCGTCCCTTTGAGCAAATTTGAAGCCATCTAACCCGTCCAATCCTATAAAATGTCTATCTAACAGTTTACAACTGTCTATCCAAAACTACAATCATGTATAATAAAGAAAAAATGAAAGTGTGAATAATTACTATGTATGACGTTATTATTATTGGCGGGGGTCCCTCGGGACTAATGGCCGCAGCTGCTGCTGGAGCAGAACAGAAAAAGGTTTTATTACTTGAAAAAGGAAACAAGCTTGGAAAAAAGCTTGCAATCTCTGGTGGAGGTCGCTGTAATGTGACCAACAGATTACCACAAGAGGAAATCGTAAAAAATATCCCTGGGAATGGACGATTCTTATTTAGTCCCTTCTCTGTCTTTAATAATGAAGATATTATTGCGTTTTTTGAGAATTTAGGAGTACCTCTTAAGGAAGAGGATCACGGAAGAATGTTCCCTGTATCCAATAAGGCAATGGATGTCGTAAATGCGCTTTTAAACGAGATGAAAAGATTAAACGTAGAAGTAAAGCTTAACTCCCCTGTTTCTAAACTGCTAATGAATGACGAAAAAATATTAGGAGTACGTCTTAGTACAGGAGAAGAAATTACATCAAAAGCAGTCGTTGTTGCGGTTGGCGGAAAAGCTGTTCCACAAACAGGTTCTACTGGAGATGGCTATCCTTGGGCAGAAAAAGCAGGACATACAGTAACAGATCTTTATCCTACTGAAGTTCCCCTCCTTTCCAGTGAGCCTTTTATCAAGTCCAAAGAGCTGCAAGGCCTTGCCCTAAGAGATGTCGCTGTTTCCGTGTTAAATAAAAAAGGAAAAGCAATTATTACCCATCAAATGGACATGCTCTTTACTCACTTCGGATTAAGTGGGCCCGCGATTTTACGCTGCAGTCAATTTGTTGTGAAGGAAATAAAGAAAAATGGAGCACCAGTGAATGTTCGAATTGATAGTCTCCCACATTTAAATGAGGAGGAAACCTTTCAAACACTATTAAAAGCAATGAAGGAAGAGCCTAAAAAGGCAGTGAAAAATGTTTGGAAAGGTATCGTGCCAGAAAGATGGCTTCTCTTTTTATTAGAAAAAGCAAGTATCCCAGAAAACGAAGATAGTCAAAATCTTTCTCATGAAAAGCTTCGAGTATTAGCAAATCTTCTGAAACAATTTAAAGTGCAGGTAAACGGTACACAGCCTCTTGAAAAAGCGTTTGTGACAGGCGGAGGAGTTTCTGTAAAAGAAATTGAGCCTAAGACAATGGCTTCAAAGAAAAAGAAGGGCCTCTACTTCTGTGGCGAAATCCTTGATATACATGGCTATACTGGTGGCTATAACATCACTTCTGCTTTAGTAACTGGAAAAATTGCAGGAATGAGTGCCGCTAAATTGATTGAATGTTGAAACTATTTAAGGTAGAATGTTTGGTAATAACAATGACGAAGAGTAGTAGGCTTTTGCAATGTCTTAGAGAGCTGATGGATGGTGTAAGTCAGTACAGAGCATTTGCTGAATGGACTTCTGAGTTCTCGGGCGGAAAATCAGTATGCCTTAGCGTAGGTCTGCGTTAAAGATAAGCGAACAATCGCAAATGAGTGGATTACAAATGTAATCAATAAAGGTGGCACCACGGCTCCCCGTCCTTTTTGACAGGGGGCCTTTTTGTATTTATTTAGCTGAGACGAGGAGAGATGAGACATGTTAGTAGAGACGAGGAATTTTGTAAGTAGAGAAATACAAGGGGATGCTGATACTCCAGTTTCCCTTTATTTAAAGGTAAAGGGAAAAAAGAAGGTGTTATTTGAATCCCATGCGAAGCATGAGGAAAGTGGCCAGTATTCGTTTATTGCATTAAATCCTATAAGAGAAATCATCGGGACAGAAGACGGCTTCTCACTAGTCGACCAAGATGGTCACACTTCCCATCATCCAGAATCGATCGTAGAAGAATTAAAAAGAGTCATACCAATTCATCCAGAGAAGTATCCCTTCCCCTTTTTCGGAGGAGCAATCGGCTATTTCGGCTATGAATATGCCTTTTATCATGAGGATATTGGAGAACAACTAGCAGATCCACTCCAGATGCCAGATATCCATGTCTTGTTTTATGATACATTCATCATTTTTGACCATCTAACGTTAACGATAACAATTGCCGCAATTGACCTATTTCAAGACGGCAGAGATTTTGAAGAAATGAATGCATCTGTGGAGGAAATTATTCAACAGCTTCAATCAGCCGAATCGTTCTTGGAAAATGAAAGACCATCTCTACATTTTCAACCGCAGATGCAGAAAAGCCAGTTTCTCCACATGGTTGACACTGTAAAGGAACATATTTGCCGTGGAGACATTTTTCAAGGCGTTCTCTCCCAACGATTTAGCTCTCCGTTTACCGGAGACTCCTTTTGCTTATATAGGCAGCTGAGGACCGCGAATCCCTCTCCATATATGTTTTATATGGACTTTGAGGACTACATTATTTTAGGGACTTCTCCAGAAAGCTTAGTAAAGGTAAAGGATAATCGTGTTATCACGAACCCTATCGCCGGAACGAAGCCACGTGGAAAAACACCTGTAGAAGATCAAAGAATAGCCGAGGAGCTTTTAGCGGACGAGAAAGAAGTAGCAGAACATCGAATGCTAGTAGATTTAGGCAGGAACGATATTGGAAAAATCTCTGAAATAGGCTCTGTTCAGGTAGAGAAATATATGAAAATCGAACGCTATAAGCACGTAATGCATATTGTTTCAGAGGTATCAGGCAAGCTAAAACAGGAGAGTCATCCCCTAGATGTATTAACGTCCTGCTTGCCAGCTGGAACCGTGTCAGGAGCTCCCAAAATACGTGCTATGCAGATTATTAACCAGCTCGAAACAATAAAACGTGGAGTCTACGCTGGAGCGGTAGGCTATATCTCTTCATCAGGTGATATGGATATGGCATTGGCTATTCGTACAATGATTGTGAAGGACAACATGGCACATGTCCAGGCCGGCGCCGGTATCGTCTATGACTCTGACCCAGAGAGTGAGTACTATGAAACCCTTCACAAAGCAAAAGCATTATTGGAGGTATTTCAATGATTCTCTTAATTGATAATTATGATTCCTTCACCTACAATCTCTACCAGCAAATCAGCAGTCTTGGAAAAGAGGTAACGGTACTGCGCAATGATGCGGTGACAATAGAAGAAGTTAAAAGTCTTTCGCCAGAGGTCATTGTACTCTCTCCCGGGCCAGGTAATCCATATGAGGCTGGCATATGCATTGAACTAATCGAGAGACTTCATAAAAGCCTTCCGATCATCGGTATCTGCCTTGGACATCAAGCAATAGGAGCAGCCTTTGGAGCAAATATTATTAAATCTAAGTCCATCAAGCATGGAAAACAGTCATCCTTATATGGAGACCATCTCCTCCATTCACTTCAAGTAATGCGCTACCACTCGCTTATTATCGAGGAAGCTTCATTACCGAAAGAATTCAAGATTCTTGCGAAAGCAGTAGATGATGATGAAATAATGGCAATAAAGCATGAAAAGTACCCGATATACGGACTTCAATTTCACCCAGAGTCCATTGGTACAGATAACGGGGATCAACTGGTGAAGAGCTTGCTTGAGGAGATAGCTAGAAGCAAGCAAATGATCTAGTTCTATTGAAGAAGGATTGGAGGGTATTCAGAAAGGTGCTCTCCTTAATATTGGATCCTACATTAAGTGGCTTCTTAGTATCTTGTGATTATCTGCTTTTATCTTGCGATTAAGTGGGGGTATCTTGCGATTTACCAATCCAATTTTGCGATTAACGAAGCGGCTTCTTAGTATCTTGTGGCTCTCTTCTTGTATCTTGCGGTTATGCGGCTTGATCTTGCGATTAAGTGGGAGTATCTTGCGATTTGGCAATCCAATCTTGCGTTCAACGAAGCGGCTTCTTAGTATCTTGTGATTATCTTCCTGTATCTTACGGTTATGCGGCTTGATCTTGCGATTTAGTGGGAGTATCTTGCGATTTAGCAATCCAATCTTGCGTTGACCTATAGAATAAAAAAGACGGTGAGAAAATAAAGTATTTTCTCACCGTCGATTATAAATTTAGATTACGATATTAACCAGTTTCCCTGGTATTGCGATAATTTTCTTCACTTCTTGCCCATCAATCCATTGCTGAACCTGTTCAGATTCCAAAGCCAATTTCTCTAGCTCTTCTTTGGAAGCGTCCTTCGCAACCACTAACTTCGCACGAACTTTCCCTTTAATTTGAACAGGAATCTCTACTTCATTGTCCACTAACTTAGACTCATCATATGTTGGCCATGCCACATAAGAGATAGATTCTTCGTGTCCTAAAATGCTCCAAAGCTCTTCTGCAAGGTGAGGAACGATAGGAGAAATAAGAATCACAAAGCCTTCTACAAACTCCTTAGAGATTTTTTCTGCTTTATATCCTTCATTGATGAATACCATCATTTGAGAAATGGCTGTGTTATAGTGCATTGCCTCATAGTCTTCTGTTACCTTCTTGACTGTTTGGTGATATGCCTTCTCCATATTCTCTGAGGAAGAATCTGTTACCTTCGCGCTTAGTGTTCCATCCTCGTTTACAAATAAACGCCAAATACGATCTAAGAAACGACGTGCTCCGTCTAAGCCGTTAGTAGACCAAGGCTTAGAAGAATCAAGTGGTCCCATGAACATTTCATATAAGCGTAGGGAATCTGCACCGTGGCTCTTCACAATATCATCAGGGTTTACTACATTCCCTTTAGACTTGGACATTTTCTCGTTGTTTTCCCCAAGAATCATTCCTTGGTTAAATAGCTTTTGGAATGGCTCCTTCGTTTTCACAACTCCGATATCATAAAGGAACTTATGCCAGAAACGAGCATATAGCAAGTGAAGTACAGCATGCTCTGCTCCACCAACATATAAATCTACCGGTAACCAGCGTTCTGCTAATTCAGGATCTACCAGCTTTTCGTCATTGTGTGGATCGATATAGCGTAGGTAGTACCAGCAGCTTCCAGCCCACTGTGGCATTGTATTCGTTTCACGACGTCCTTTTTTCCCTGTAACAGGATCTACTACATTTACCCATTCCGTAATGTTTGCAAGTGGAGATTCTCCTGTACCACTAGGTTTAATATCATTTGTAACAGGTAGCATTAATGGTAATTCTGATTCATCGATTGCTGTTGAAGTACCATCCTCCCAATGAATAATTGGAATAGGCTCTCCCCAATAACGTTGACGGCTGAACAACCAGTCACGTAGACGATACGTAACCTTCTTCTCACCCTTACCATTTGCCTCGAACCATTCAATCGCTTTCGCAATAGCTTCTTCCTTATTTAAACCATTTAGGAAATCAGAATTTACAAGCGTTCCATCCTCTGTATAAGCAGCCTCTTCTACGTTTCCGCCAGAAACTACCTCTACAATCGGTAGACCAAATTGCTTCGCAAATTCATAGTCACGCTCATCGTGAGCAGGAACAGCCATAATAGCGCCAGTTCCATAAGAAGCTAACACATAGTCAGCAATCCAGATAGGCATTTTCTCTCCACTCACTGGATTCACTGCATAAGCCCCTGTAAACACACCTGTCTTATGCTTCGCAAGGTCTGTTCTTTCTAAATCGCTCTTCATTTTCACTTGGTCCTTATATGCTTGAACAGCTTCCATTTGCTCTGGCGTTGTAATAACGTCCACTAGTTTATGCTCAGGAGCAAGCACTGCATATGTGGCACCGAAAATTGTGTCTGGACGAGTTGTAAATGCTACAAAGCTTTCATTTGTATCAGCTACTTCAAACGTGATTTCTGCACCCTCTGAACGTCCAATCCAATTTCGTTGCATTTCTTTCAGACTTTCTGGCCAATCAAGGTCATCTAAATCCTCTAATAATCTATCTGCATAAGCAGTAATACGAAGTACCCATTGTCTCATCGGACGACGTTCTACTGGGTGACCACCTCGCTCAGAAACTCCATCGATTACCTCTTCGTTTGCAAGCACTGTTCCTAATGCAGGACACCAGTTTACTGGCACTTCGTCTACATAAGCCAATCCTTTTTTGTAAAGCTGGATGAAAATCCATTGTGTCCATTTGTAATAGGATGGGTCTGTTGTATTTACTTCTCTGTCCCAGTCATAAGAAAATCCTAAGTCCGTCATTTGGCGCTTAAAGGTAGCGATATTTTTCGCTGTAAACTCAGCAGGGTCATTTCCTGTATCAATCGCATACTGTTCTGCCGGAAGACCAAACGCATCCCAGCCCATTGGATGAAGCACATTATAGCCTTGCTTTCTTTTGTATGCACTTAGAATATCAGTCGCGATATATCCAAGTGGATGCCCAACGTGTAAACCAACTCCTGATGGATACGGGAACATATCTAACGCATAAAATTTTGGTTTAGAAGGATCGTCTGTCATTTTATAGGTTTTGTTATCCTTCCAATACTGTTGCCACTTTTTTTCGATTGCTTCATGATTAAAGCTCATAAGTCTTCCTCCTTGAATTAAGCCCACATTTTCGTCGAGCCACTTCGTTATACGTGAAAATAAAAAAACTCGCCCCTTAAAACTAAGGGACGAGAGATATACTCACGCGGTACCACCCAAATTAGTGAATATGCTTCACTCAACTTGTTTCCTTAACGCGGAAAACGGTATAGGCTACTATAAGTTCACCCACACAGACTCCAAGGCGAGTTCAATAATCCGCTCCACTGACTTGCACCATCCGTCAGCTCTCTAAAGAAACGAGTATTATTTACTATTCCTTCTCTCAGTCACATATTATTGTGATTTATTGTAATCGATATTGATGGAAAATACAAGATAGCCCATAAAAGAAAAGTGCAAGATGGAAACTCCGACACCCAAATGGAGTTCAGCAAGTGAGTTCCCCAGCTACCGCTGGCAAACTTTTGACCTTGAGCTGCAAGACGGAAAACGGTGAACTATTTAAAAGTTTTAGATAGCTACATTTTCCTTTACATCTTTTACGATTAGCTCTGCTTCAGTAGCGTCGACAATATCCTGAATAGAATAGCCTTCAAATACTTCCTTCAATTCCAAACCAGCCTCTGTCACTTCTATCATTGCCCGTTCTGTAATAATCTTATTCACTACTCCTTTACCTGTTAAAGGCAAAGAGCATTCTTTTTTAATTTTAGGAGAGCCATCCTTCGCACAATGGTCCATAATGACAATGATTTTTTTGGCACCATGCACTAAATCCATCGCGCCTCCCATTCCCTTAATCATTTTTCCTGGAATCATCCAGTTAGCTAAATCTCCTGTTTCGGAAACCTCCATGGCACCTAAAATTGCAACGTCCACGTGTCCTCCACGGATCATCGCAAACGATTCAGCGCTAGAGAAAAAGGATGATCCAGGAATTGTTGTAACTGTTTCCTTCCCAGCATTGATTAAATCAGGGTCCACTTCATTTTCTGTTGGATATGGTCCAATCCCCAATAGACCATTTTCGGATTGAAGTACTACAGTTTTATCTGGAGAAATAAAATTCGCAACTAATGTCGGAATACCGATTCCTAAATTTACATAGTTGCCGTGTTCAATTTCCTTTTCTGCTCTTCTTGCTATCTTTTCACGTGTATTCATTAGAATCTCCCCTTAAGAACGTGTTGTTAGACGCTCGATTCTTTTTTCCTGTTTTGCTTGTAGCAAACCTTGTACGTAAATACTTGGTGTATGTATGTGTGCAGGATCTAAATCTCCTGTTTCCACAATTTCTTCCACTTCTGCAATGGTTATTTTCCCAGCTGCAGCCATCATCGGATTAAAGTTCTGTGCAGTTTTGTTATAGATTAAATTCCCGAATTTATCTGCTTTCGCAGCTCGAATTAATGCGTAGTCAGCCTTTAGTGCTTCCTCTAGCACATACTCTTTCCCATCATACTGACGGATTTCCTTTCCTTCAGCTACAACAGTTCCCACTCCTGCAGGCGTAAAAAATGCTGGAATTCCTGCTCCACCCGCACGAATCTTCTCAGCTAGGGTACCTTGAGGAGTAAGCTCAACTTCAATTTCCCCGGAAATAACTTGGCGCTCAAACTCTTTATTTTCCCCAACATAAGAGCCTATCATCTTTTTTATTTGCTTATTTTTAAGGAGCAATCCTAGACCCCAATCGTCTACTCCACAGTTATTCGAAATTACCGTTAAATCTTTTACACCCTTCTCCACTAACGCTAAAATAAGCTGCTCAGGAATACCTACTAATCCAAAGCCTCCTACCATTAACGTCATACCATCTTGAATACCTTCGACAGCCTCGCGAGCTGATGAATAAATAGGTTTCATCGTACAGTCCCCCTTCGTAAAATAAATATATTACTCTATTATATATTCTCAAAAATCCCACAATTACGCAAATAACAATAAATCTGGAAATAAAATACATAAGCAAATAAACGAAGAGCGTCAGATTGGATTGACTTTCGCAAATATTCCCCTTGGATTCGCAAGTAACCTTGGAACTACCGCAAGTAAACAACCTGCTTCCGCAACTAACCACCCGACAACCGCACATATCAATCCTAAAACCGCATGTACTGGAAGAACGTTGGAAATGCAACCCCCTTTTCGCCCGCAAAAAAGGGCCATTACCTAAGAAACTGTCTAGTTGGAGGCATGTAAACAGACAGCGTACCTCCCTGACAGTAGAGTATTGACTTTCGCAAGTATTTCACTTGGATTTGCAAGTAACATTAGAATGAGAGCAAGTAAGTACCCAGTTTCCGCAAGTAACCACCTGCCAACCGCATGTATCAATCACAAAACCGCAAGTATTGGAAGAACGTTGGAAACATGCTTTTCACTTTTGCTTAATCCAAGGTTTGGCTGGTTAATTGAAAGTGATAAGTAGCATGAAAAAAGAGCTGAGAATTTTAGTTCTCAGCTCTTTTCCTTCCAGCATACACTCACCATATTTTTGAAATCGCACGAATAATTATTCTAGGGATAAAGATGATGATATTCCAAAGTACCTCGACAATGAACGTGCCAGCAATCTCTTCAAACACATCTTTAAAAAATCCATCCTGCTTCTTTTTCTTTGTCATTCTGTCTCTCCGATCATTTTGACCCCTTTTATCCTTATATTACCAATTTTTTTACTAGGACAATTACCACTTCTAAAACTTTGTATTCTGCTCCATATAAATGTTCCCTCTAAAAAATATACTCTAGCTTAATCGGAATTTCAGAATGCTAACAAACTTGCGGAAGAATCTAGGAAGAATATGAAGTATAATTAATATAATTCTGTTATTTCTTGAAGGTAAAGGAATGTCTGAATCGGATAATAAAGAGTTGCGAAAGAAGGTATATACTTAGATGGATTTAAAACAATATAAAGAACAGGCGGCAACCCAGGAAGATTGGGCTCCAGGGTGGGAGGCTATTGATGAGGTGTTTGATGAGCTCTATCCGAATCAAGAACCTTTACATTATGGAACACCTCTACATGAACGTGCTATTTTGGGTGGTGACCAATATCTAGATGGCTATAGCATCTATCAATCCCCAAATGGTTATAAACACATATTAACATATGGTTTCAGCGAACTTTATGTAAATGAGGAATCATTTGGAGGTGAATGGAGCGGTTGGGGTTTTGAATTAACAATTAAAATAAAAGAACAATCTAATGATGATTGTTTATGGGTGCTAGATCTTCTAGCGAATCTCGCCCGATATACATATACACAAGAGAGGTTTTTCGAACCAATGCAGTTCATTGCAGGAAATGGAAGCTCCCTATATCCTGGAGTTGAATCGGCAATAACAGCTCTACTTATAATGAACGATACCGAGGCCAAGAGCATAGACACTGTACACGGAAAAGCAGATTTTTTGCAATTGGTTGGTATTACACAAAGAGAATTAGAGGTGCTTAAAGAAGATAGTACTAAGGCTCTAAAACTTATTGAAAATATGCAAATAGACAATCCGCATCTGGTCACGGATATGTTTAGGAAAAACTCTTATTTATAAAGAAGTCCCATTAGTTTAGTAACATCATTTTTTTACTAAGTATCCCAATCCGCAAAAATCAAATACATATAAAAAGCACCGCTTTCCCAGTGCTTTTTATTATTTCTATATTTATCAATGCTTTCGATATCTGAACCAGTCACGCTACTCAGCACGTTTCTTAAGAGGTAAATCATATAAAAGGCTTGTAGCAATAGAAATAAGAACAAGGCTTGTTAGGATAAGGATCATAGCCTGCGTACCGTAGGCTTCTACCAACACACCACCTACCATTGGTCCAATCATTCTTCCTACTGTAGCCATACTATTCACAATCCCTTGATAAAAGCCTTCCTTCCCTTTTGGAGCCAATTGACTAGCTATAGTTGGAACTGCTGGCCAGATAAATAATTCTCCTACTGTAAGGATGACCATTGCCGCAACAAACATATTATAGCTATCTGCATAAGCCACAACGATAAAGGAACCCATATAAATAATCAGGCCTAGTACCATTTGAGATTTTAACTGTCCTTCCATTCTGCTAATAATAGGCTTAATCACAGGCTGAAGAAGAATAATTAAAGCCCCGTTCACTGTCCATAGCAAACTATACTCATTTAAGGAGATTCCCAAATCAGTAATATGAGTGGAAATAGTAGAGGTCCATTGAACGTATACCAGCCATGTCAGCATATAACCAAACGTCAAGATAGCCATTGCATATAACGGTGCTTTTAGATTCACACTATTTTCTTCAGGAAGCATGGTTGTAGATTTAGAATCTGGCACCGAAATTTTTCGATAATACCGAAAAGCAATAATAAAAAATAGCACGTAGAAAAGCAAGTTAGCTGGAAAGATATGCTTTATATTATTTGCAGCAACTACACCAGCTAAAGCAGGGCCAATTGCTACTCCCACATTTTGCGCTAGATAAATGGCATTGAATGCTCTTCTTCCTCCTTCCGGCCATATACTCCCTACCATGGCATACATACTCGGGAATATAAGTCCACCACTAAAGCCAAGAATAGCAATAAGCCAAATATACTCTGGCCAACCATTCCAGAATGTTAGAGCGATGAGAGCGAGCACAGACAAAACAATTCCGGTTATAATCGCTCGAAAACCACCAATTCTGTCGAATAAAAAACCACCAATCAGGTTTCCAATAACCCCGGTTCCCGCGTTAAGCATTAACACAAAGCCTGCGGTAGTTAAACTCTGCCCTAAATAATCATGCATATAAATAGTATGTAAAGGCCATAAAAAAGAATTACCAGTAGTATTGATGAACATCCCTATAATTAAAAGCCAGACTACTTTTGGCATCTATTTCCCTCTTTTCTAATGATGCTCAAGCTATTGTATTCCTTTTTTACAGGCACATCAATATGGAAATCTAAAATGCCGATTTCCATGGTAAAATAGGCTTGTTAGGAGTGAAAGAAGATGACAAATAATTTATTCCCTTTTCCCTCAGACGGAAAAAGATATTATACATGGAACCGTTATTTACGAGACCAATTTCAAATGAAAGTATTTAAAGTGGCCCTTGATGCCGGTTTTGATTGTCCAAATAGAGATGGCACGGCGGCATATGGCGGATGTACATTTTGCAGTGTAGCAGGAAGCGGTGATTTTGCCGGTGATCGTGTAGATCCTATTCCAGTTCAATTTGAAAAAATCAAAGAAAAAATGCATGAAAAATGGAAGAACGGAAAATACATTGCATACTTCCAGGCATACACAAATACGCATGCACCTCTGCCTGTCCTAAAAGAAAAGTTTGAAGCTGCATTAGCTTTGGATGGAGTTGTCGGATTATCCATAGCGACTAGACCTGACTGTTTACCGGATGACGTGGTGGAATACTTAGCTGAGTTAAATAAAAGAACCTTCCTTTGGATTGAGCTAGGCTTACAAACTGTTCACGAAAAGACAGCTGCACTAGTAAACCGAGCACACGATTATCAAACCTATAAAGAAGGCGTTGATAAATTACGCAAGCACAATATCTCTATCTGCACCCATATCATAAATGGACTTCCTATGGAGGATAGAGAAATGATGATGGAAACAGCTAGAGAGGTTGCAAAGTTAGATGTGCAAGGGATCAAAATCCATCTACTTCATTTATTAAAAGGAACTCCGATGGTGAAACAATATGAAAAAGGGATGCTTGAATTTTTAGAGAAAGATGCTTACATTCAGCTCGTTGCCGACCAGCTAGAGGTTATCCCTCCAACTATGGTTGTTCAGCGTATAACAGGAGACGGACCAATCGATCAGATGATCGGACCAATGTGGAGTGTATACAAATGGGAAGTATTAAATGGAATTGATGCGGAGCTTAAACGAAGAGACAGTTATCAAGGAAAATACTATAAGAAGAATGGTGCCACAACATGAAGCTAAAAAGAATTTTACCCTTTGCAAAAGAATTATTAAGCACTACCATCTCTGCGGGAGATATAGCCATCGATGGAACAGCAGGAAATGGGCACGATACCTTATTCTTAGCAGAACTTGTCGGAGATATTGGACAAGTTTTTGCCTTTGATATCCAAGCACAGGCTATCCAGGCCACTGCCGAAAGGATTGCTCAAGCTAATCTAGCTTCACGTGTCACACTTATACAAGACGGGCATGAAAAAGTGGGGAATTATGTACAGAAGGAAGTTGCAGGAGCGATTTTTAACTTAGGTTATCTACCAGGAAGTAATCATGAAATCATAACGAAGGGTTCTTCTACTATTGAGGCAATATCTACGATTTTAGATTTACTAAAGGTTGGCGGTTTAATTGTCCTAGTAGTTTATCATGGACATGAAGGTGGTAAAGAGGAAAAAGAGGAATTATTATCTTTTGTTCAGAAACTACCCCAATCTTATGTCCATGTGTTATGCTACCAGTTTTTAAATCAAGCAAATGACCCTCCTTTCATTATAGCCCTTGAAAAAATGAAAGCTAAATAAGCATATTTGGAATTAGAGCGGGGAAACTAACATAAAAGGAGAATACCATGCCCAAAATTGCTTCTGTTAGTACATATAATCCCCCCTATACTTTAAAGCAGGAAAATATTGAGGAATTAACAAAAGAGCTTTTTTCGGAGAAGGTTCCTCAGCTTGATAGATTATTAAGAGTATTTAAAAATGGCGAAATAGAAACAAGAAATTTCTGCGTACCACTTGACTGGCATAAAGAAGAGCATTCATTTGAGGAAAGAAATGCCGAGTATGTAAAGCTTGCAACTAGATACAGCAGTGAGGTTATCAGTAGCTGCCTACAAAATAATACTTTTTTACAAGATCCAATCGCTACAACAGATATAGATGCCATCATATTTGTTAGCAGTACAGGGATTTCTACACCAAGTATCGATGCTCGCGTAATGAATGTACTTCCTTTTTCAGACCGCGTTAGAAGAATTCCCATCTGGGGACTTGGCTGTGCAGGCGGGGCTGCAGGAATAAGCAGAGCCTTCGATTTTTGTAAGGTACATCCAACATCTAAGGTTTTGGTAGTCTGCATAGAGCTTTGCAGCCTCACCTTCCAACCAAATGATTATTCTAAAAGTAACCTCGTTGGCGCTTCGCTATTTTCTGATGGTGCAGCATGTGTCCTTGTTTGCGGAGATGAAGCAGATGTGAAACTCAAGAAGCCTGTACCTTCAATTGTGAACACTGCGTCCAAATGGATGCCAGATTCCGAGGACGTGATGGGCTGGGAAGTGAAAAATAGTGGATTACATGTTGTTTTTGCTAAAAGTATTCCTTCCATTATTTCAAAATGGCTAGGCCCTTTTATGAGTGAATTCCTTTCTGAAGAACAGTTATCTAGTGAGCAGATTAAACATTTCGTTGCCCATCCAGGCGGTAAGAAAGTTCTTCAAGCATACGAGGATACACTTCACTTACACACGAATCAGACATCTGTCTCTAGAGAGGTTTTAAAAAAACATGGAAATATGTCTTCTCCTACTGTGCTGTATGTTTTAGAACAGTTCATGTTGCAGGATATTCCTGCAGAAGAACAAGGATTACTAGTGGCACTAGGTCCTGGTTTTTGCGGGGAAGCAGTTCTATTGAAATGGAGGGACTAGCATGATATTTACTATCATTCTCTCATTCGTAATTCTCCAAAGACTTATTGAGGTAGTGATTGCAAAAAGGAATGAGAAAAGGATGCTAGCAAAAGGAGCTTATGAAGTGGGTGCCTCTCATTATCCTATCATGATAGCCCTGCACGTGAGTTTTTTCCTTTCTCTCCTACTAGAGGTTCTGTTGGTGGAACGAGGCTTATCCCCTATTTTCCCATATCTATTTGGCCTATTTGTTTTGGTGCAAGGCATGAGAGTTTGGTGTCTGATGTCTCTAGGGCAATTTTGGAATACAAAGATTATCATCTTGCCTGGAGCAAAGGTAGTAGCCAAGGGGCCCTACTCCCTTATTCGCCATCCGAATTATGTAGTAGTATGTGCCGAAATTCTTTTATTGCCATTAATGTTTCAAGCATATTTTACAGCGATACTATTTACTCTTTTAAACTTTGCCATGCTTTCTGTCCGTATTCCTACGGAGGAAAAAGCATTAATGGAAGCAACCGATTATAACGAAACAATGAAAAAGAGGGTTCCTACTCCTTAAAGAGCAGACCCTCTTCTACTTTAGACAGATTCCTTGTGACGCTCTAGTCTCAAGGATTTTATTTTGGAGCAATACTAGCTTACTAGTTGTATGTTTGATAGAACCAAGTTAGACAATATAACCAATAGAACGGAGTACATTATCGATAAAGGAATGGCTATAAGCGAATATTTCTTCTTGTTCTGGTTCTAAGTACAGATCATGATAACAGTTCTTCCATTCCTTCCATTGAAATTCAGAAAGTTCCTGTTTCTTAAGCCAGCTTTTTACAGGAGCCGTTTCTATAATCTTATCTCTTTCAGCAGTCATGATTAATATCGGTATGTTTTTAATCGATTCGGTCGAATGCTGAATACTTTTCATTAACAAATGAAGCTCTCGATACCAATCATTTGTAATAACAGAACGATAGACATGGTCGTCCTGCAGGAGTCTAAAAACCTCATAATTCCTTGTAAGCTCCTTCAGATGAATATCATGATGTATCTTTTGCTGTACAGAAAGCTTTGCCAATGCATTTGTCCATTTTGGTGGAGTTTTTTTCAGTTCTAACCATGGAGAGGTTAGGATAACTCCAGCACATTCTATTTCAAGCTTATTGAAAACCTTCATTATTAATGTGGCTCCAAGACCATGTCCTAACAAAAATATAGGCAAATCATATTCTAAAGCAACTTTCAGTGCTTTTTTTATATAATCATAATACTCATCAAAGGATTCCTCGTGAACAGCATCTGGCTTTACGAGCTCTCCGTGTCCTGGTAAGTCCCCCATCACAATATGGCAGTTGGAGCTTCTTAGCTTTTCGATTAACCATGCATACCTTCTATGGTGCTCATATGCGCTATGAACAATCACAACGACAGCTTTCGGTTTTTCTTCTGCTTCCCATTTCCACATGACAACCACCTCATTATTGTTGAAAAATTATTAGTTTGATACCATTAATTATATTCTAAAATACAAAGGAGCGAGTAAAAAATGATTTATCCATTTAAAGGTAAGGAACCAAAAATAGACCAGAGCGCCTATATCGCTGATTATGTAACGATTACAGGGGATGTGACGATAGGTCCTGACACTTCTATTTGGTTTGGTTCAGTAATTCGTGGAGATGTCGCTCCAACAATTATTGGTAGCCGAGTGAGTATCCAAGATTTGAGCTGTCTCCATCAAAGCCCAAATAATCCTTTAGTTATTGAAGATGAAGCGACCATCGGCCATCAGGCGACATTACATGGGTGTACTATTCGAAAAAGAGCTTTAATAGGAATGGGCTCTATCATTCTTGACCGAGCTGAAATTGGAGAAGGTGCTTTTATTGGCGCGGGAAGTTTAGTTCCTCCAGGCAAGAAAATACCGCCAAATACATTAGCTTTAGGTAACCCAGCAAGAGTCGTAAGAGAATTAAATGATGAGGACAAAAAAGATATGGATCGAATCATAAATGAATACGTAGAAAAAGGAAAATATTATAAATCACTCTTATAAGCTTTCTATAAGAGAGGCGAAAACATGGCGTGGTAATTGGACAGGCATTCTTTACGTATATACACTATATCTAATCTAAAAATATACATTTATCATTTTGTCTATTATGATGAGTTTTCCTTAAATAAAAAAGAGACTTTCTGTTACGAAAGTCTCTTTCTCTTTAAATTCCTGCCTTTTGCTTTAGCTCATCTGCTTTATCTGTTTTCTCCCAAGGAGCATCGATGTCTGTACGGCCAAAGTGTCCATAAGCTGCTGTAGGCTTATAGATTGGGCGACGTAAATCAAGCATTTTAATAATACCAGCTGGGCGAAGATCAAATAATTCACGGATGTATGTTACTAGCTCTGCTTCCATTATCTTACCAGTACCAAATGTATCTACAGAGATAGATACTGGCTGAGCTACACCAATAGCATAAGCCAATTGAACTTCACAGCGATCTGCAAGTCCAGCGGCAACTATATTTTTTGCCACGTAGCGTGCAGCATAAGCAGCAGAACGGTCTACTTTTGTTGGATCCTTACCTGAGAATGCTCCACCGCCATGACGTGCATAACCACCATAAGTGTCTACAATAATTTTACGTCCTGTTAATCCTGCATCCCCTTGAGGACCACCGATTACAAATCGACCAGTCGGGTTAATAAAGTACTTTGTTTTATCGCTTATTAATTCAGCAGGGACGATTGGTTTGATTACAACCTCCTTCAGGTCTTGTTGGATTTGCTCCAACGTCACTTCTGGATGGTGCTGTGTAGAAATAACAATTGTATCTATGTGTACTGGATTGTTATTTTCATCGTATTCTACTGTTACTTGTGTTTTTCCGTCTGGACGTAAATAAGGTAACGTTTCATCTTTACGAACATCCGCTAATCGTCGAGATAGCTTGTGAGCTAAGCTGATTGGTAATGGCATAAGCTCCGGTGTCTCGTTACAAGCATAACCGAACATAAGACCTTGGTCACCTGCTCCAATCGCATCAATATCTGAATCAGACATTGAGCCTTCTCTTGCCTCAAGTGCTCGGTCTACACCAGCAGCAATATCTGGAGATTGCTCATCAATCGCAGTTAACACTGCAGAGGTTTCAGAGTCAAAACCATATTTAGCTCTTGTGTATCCAATTTCTTTGATAGTTGTGCGTACTACTTTAGGGATATCTACGTACGTAGATGTGGTAATTTCACCTGCAACTAAAACAAGTCCTGTTGTCACGGTAGTTTCACAAGCTACACGAGCATTAGGGTCCTCTGCTAAAATTGCATCTAGAATAGCATCAGAGATTTGATCACAAATCTTATCTGGATGCCCTTCTGTTACTGATTCCGATGTAAATAATCGACGTTGTGTCAAAATGCTTTCCTCCTATATCCTGCGAGATTTCTCTCAGGAATTGATACGGTACTCATTCCCATGTCAAGCCTATATTAAACTTGAAGCCGTTTCGGACTTGGCACACAAGGATTTAGGGCGATGTAAATAAAAAAACCTTTCACTCATGTTCAAATAAACAATGAGGAAAGGGATTCATATCATAAACACCTTTCACTCTTATCAATCAAGGCTATACCTTGTCTCAGGTTGGGCACCTTTGTAATAATAGTATTACAGGTTGCCGGGTTTCACAGGGCCTGACATCCCTCCACCGACTCGGAATAAGAGTATCCGTTCAATTTATCATCATACGTAAACATAAAATAGAAGTCAATAATTTTTGTCCAAAATTTCACAGTTTAAAAATTTTATGCTAATTAGTATAGATTATATAGTCAAATGTGTTATACTAATTCACATATCAGATAACCACCTCCACCTGTAGAGGGAAAATATAAAAAAGGATGGTAATATCACATGAATTCAATTGATACTATGAGTGAACTGACCCAATTGTTATCCGGGAATAATATTTGCCTTCAATTATCAGTGCCAGAGCTTGTTGAAAAAGCAACAGCTCGAGGAGAAGCAGTACTTACTTCCACCGGGGCTGTAAAAGCAGAAACCGGAAAATATACTGGTCGCTCTCCGCAAGATAAATATATCGTGGATGAACCTATCTCTAGAGCAAAAATTGATTGGGGTCCTGTGAACCAACCGATTTCCGCAGAAAAATTTGAAGCTTTATATATAAAAGTAGTGAAATATTTAAAAGAACAAGAAGAACTTTTCGTATTTAATGGATTCGCTGGTGCAGATCCTGAATCGCGCTTGAGCATCCAAGTCATAAACGAATTTGCTTGGCATAATTTGTTTGCTCATCAGTTATTCATCCGCCCTACTTCCGAAGAGCTTTCTACACATAAAGCTGATTTTACTGTAATCAGCGCGCCTAACTTTAAGGCTGACCCAGCTTTAGATGGAACGAACTCCGAAACTTTTATCATTGTTTCCATGGAAAAGAGAGTAGTTCTGATCGGCGGTACAGAATACGCTGGTGAAATTAAAAAATCTATATTCTCTATTATGAACTATTTATTGCCGGAAGAAAACATTTTACCAATGCATTGTTCAGCAAATGTTGGTGAACAAGGAGATGTTACCCTATTCTTCGGTTTATCTGGTACAGGAAAAACAACGTTATCAGCTGATGCTGGACGTAAATTAATCGGTGATGATGAACATGGTTGGTCTGATAAAGGTGTATTCAACATCGAAGGTGGCTGCTATGCAAAATGTATCGATTTAACTCGTGAAAATGAGCCACAAATCTATGATGCTATTAAATTTGGTACTGTTTTAGAGAATGTAGTAGTTGATGCGAATACGCGTGTAGCTGATTACGCAGATAACTCACTTACTGAGAATACGAGAGCAGCATACCCTATTCAATATATTGATAATATAGTAGACCCTTCTGTTGCGGGTCATCCAAATACAATTATTTTCTTAACGGCTGATGCATTCGGAGTGTTACCTCCAATCAGTAAATTAACGAAAGAACAAGCAATGTATCACTTCTTAAGCGGCTTTACTTCTAAACTTGCTGGTACAGAACGAGGAATCACTTCTCCACAGCCTGCATTCTCTACTTGCTTCGGCTCACCTTTCTTACCATTGCATGCTACTGTATATGCTGAAATGCTTGGAAAGAAAATTGATGAGCATGGAGCACAGGTTTTCCTAGTAAATACCGGCTGGACTGGTGGAGAATACGGCGTAGGAAGCCGTATGAAGCTATCATACACACGTACAATGGTGCGTGCTGCAATTGAAGGAAAATTAAATGACGTAGAAACTGTTCAAGATGATGTTTTCGGATTGGCAATTCCAACTCAAGTAGAAGGAGTTCCAACTGAAGTGCTAGTTCCACGTAATGCATGGGAGGATCAAGCAGCTTACGATAAGAAAGCAGCAGAGCTCGCTCAAGCATTCCGTGACAACTTTAAAAAATTTGGTACAGTATCAGAGGTCATTTCTTTAAAGGGCGGACCAATCGCATAATAAAGTCCCTTAATGCGGGATAAATAGGACTGAAGTGAGACGAGTAACATCGTTCTCCTTCAGTCTTTTTCTTTTTCCAAATAATTATTTCTGTTTTAGTTCTTGTGTAGGTTCCAATATAATAAAACAATGCAAAAAAACTGTCCTAAAAGCCATCTATTATGACCTTTAAGACAGTTCTCTTTAGCTGATATAGTCAACTTCCGTCGTGATAGGAAGGATAAACTCAACTTGTTCTACCATGTTCTTTTCTACGTTGTAAAATATTATCTCCGAGCCGTAATGATTGACCTCTAAATAGACTTTTCCATCCTTATAGAAAAGCATTCGATTCCATTTTAACCCGCCCACTACTGGGTCAATAGAGCCGTTACGCAAGAACAAACGATTTTCTTCATTTAACATAACCGTAAGCTCGTTATGCATATAGGCGTTCATCGTTTGGTAGGCAATTTGGTTTATTTCTTCACACGGTTCCATTTCTTCATTCAGACAATGAATTACTACCTCTTCTAAATCATTTGTGAAATGATCCCATAAATCCTCCCAAAAGCTTGTATCAACGGGATACATTTCCTTCCCCTCTATACTCATTGACTCTACTGTGACTCTAATCTGTCCCATTTTATCTTCCTCTCTGGTTTTTGATCCAGAGACACACATCTTTTACTACCTGCCGATTTGCCTTGCTTGGAAAATAATGCGTGAAATCTGGATAGTACCAAGTTTCTACCACTTTGTTATACCCAAGTAAGGCAGCTTCCAAAACCTTTGCTTGACCGAATGAGACATTTTGATCACTTTCTCCATGAATGATTAACACAGGGGCTTCGATGTCCTCCAGATGAGGCAGAGGGTTTCTAGCCATATATTCCTCTGGCATATTGTTAGGAGTTCCACCTATCACTCTTTTCATCATTCTTCTCATATCAATACGTTCCTTGTAAGTAAGAAAAATATCCGAAACGCCAGACCATGTAACCAAAGAAGCAATATCCTTTCGAAGAATAGCGGCCCACAAGGCCATGATTCCTCCTCTGGAGAAGGCAAATAGGTGAATCTTTTCCTTTGCACAAAATTTCTTCAATATATCGATCCCATACATTACATCCCATCTATCCTCGCCGCCAAACTCATCTCGTCCTTCGCCCCCTCTATTTCCACGATAATAGGGAGCAAAGACTATGAGCCCCTGCGATGCAAATTGGGCAATCCTTGCTGGACGAACCATTCCCAGACTCTGCATCCCTCCCCTGCAATAAAGCAGGCCTTCATAATCCCCTTCTTTGATAGGTTGAGCAAGCATTCCCTTTACTCGAAGACCATTAGACCAATAGGTGATTTCGGTTAATCGAACGTTCGGATTAGGGGAAGGATAAGCCCTTTGTCGCTCAATCGTTCCACTTGGTTTCATATGCTTTCACCTTCTTTAATATGTTTTGCATTCCTGTATCCTTCATATGAAAGCTTAGCTCACCATTATTATCCCATTCGTCTTCGGAGAGCCAAATAATCCCATCTGTTTCATGTGTAGTGGGGCCCTCTAATATCTCCTTGACCTTGCCAACATACACTGCTTTACAGAATGGCGGATTATCCAATACTTTATATTCAGCTAACCATTCCAATTCATCCAGCTGTACACCAGTTTCTTCTAATGCCTCTCTAATAGCAGCCTCCTCTAGCGTCTCTCCTTCCTCTACTTTTCCACCTGGAAACTCTATTCCCCTTTTTGGATGCTTCGTCATTAGCCATTTCCTCTTATATTTGGCTAACACTAATACATGCTTTGCCACCACATCAAATTGGTTAGGCTTAAAGCTTAATTCCACCCTGTTATTATGTAAATCATGAAACGATATCATGAACTAGCTACACCTCCTAAAACAACTAATACATATACGACAATTATGCCAATATCCGCTAAGCAATGGCTAATAATTGTTGGATAAATGCTTTGACAATAATATCTTATACCACCCCATAACAAACCTGCTAATAGTACACCTATAAAAGCAATAATAGAATACGGGAAGGCAAAAAGAGTAATCACGAGAAATAAATGATAAAGGGCATAGAAGAAGGACGTAATCAAAATAGTGGAGAATGCACTCATTTTTTCAATAAGCCTGCCATAGATGAAGTTTCTCCAATACCATTCCTCTAAGAACGGATTAATAAATATCAATACTAAGATAAAAATAAACACCTTTCGGCCCGTAAAGTCCCATACCTGCAATTGTTCATGCAAATGCGCCAAATCAAAAATCTGCTCTTCAAAAAGGATGGATAAACCTACAATCAGAAGCATACAAATAAGTCCAGTGCCAATCCCTATCAAAGCTTGAATTGGCTTCATCCCATGGTATTTCCAGCTTTTCTTATGAAAGTATGGCACCAAAAATAGCCAGCCATAAAATAAGAGAAAGGTGATCACAATGTTCTGTAAGACTATTAACCCAACTACTAGAAGCAGGGTAGGACCAATCAACAACCATAATAGCTTCATCTTCACGTTCTCCTTGTAAAAAGAGACTTAGCCTCATGCTAAGTCCCAAATTCTATTAGTTGTTCTCCAGAATTAATTTTCTGCTATTCCTTAGAGACTAGTTTAAACCATTATAAGACTTTCTCCATAGTATGGCGTAGGTATTAAAAAACATGCACCAGGAGAACCCTGAGCATGCTTTTCAATTAGGCTTGTACATCTACAGAAGTACCCTTGTACGGGTGCTGCGCAACTGATTGCGGCATGTCTTCTATTAATTGAACAGCTGTGACAGCCTGCATATTAAGTGAACTTTGCAATACACTTAATTGAACAGTATGTTGAAGCTGTGCAAGCTGTGAAGACATAATGGAGCTAATATTCATCTGCCTTACCTCCTTGTACAAGCTTAGTATCGGCTAAATAAGTGGATTATTTATTTGTATCACCGAGAAAAGCATTCAACATCCATTGGTGCTTTTCCGTTTTTTGATAGATGGCATTTAGCAAGTCCTCCGTCATATCGTCCTCATCCTTCGCTGCTTCTTCCATCCCTTTTTTCAAGGATTTCATGATAATCTCGAAGTCTTTGACCACCGACTCCACCATTTCATCGGCTGACTCTTTATTTGTTGCCTCCTTGACGGCCGAAAGCTCTAAATGCTCTTTTAGAGTTGCAGTAGGACTTCCACCTAATGTTAACAATCTTTCTGCAATCTCATCCATATTTAAAGTAGCCTCATTGTATAGCTCCTCAAACTTTTGATGTAAAGTAAAAAAAGAAGGTCCCTTCACGTACCAATGGTAGTTATGTAATTTCGTATAGAAAACGGACCATGTAGCTACTAGTTTGTTTAGTTCTTTATTTAATGCTGTTGACATAATATTGTCACTCTCCTTTGGATAAATAAGTTGTTTCTCTTTTCTTATACCTCTTACTTTCTTACAATAAACATAAAGAGCCTACTAATGGAGTGATATAATATGGTATTTTGGATACTTGGAGCGGCTATACTGATGAGTATTTTTGGCTTTGCTTTTTTATATAAGCTTGCTGTAAAGGATCGATCTGCTTCTGCAATTGATCCAAAACCAAAGGAAGTGAAAAGATAAGATGAAAACAATTCTCTTATTGATCATTCGGTTTTATCAAAAGTTCATTTCCCCCTTAACTCCTCCTAGCTGTCGTTTTTACCCAACCTGCTCCCATTATGGAGTGGAGGCTGTTGAAAAGCATGGAGCAATAAAGGGAGCATTTTTAACTGCCAAGAGAATATCAAAATGTCACCCATTTCATGAGGGTGGATACGACCCTGTACCGGAAGAATGGCCTTTGAAGAAAAAATAATTCAAGGGCTATTTTTTCTTGCCTTTTGACCTAAACTACTGTAAGCTAATTAAGTTCTAGTTTATAAATCGTAATCATTACTATTTAAAAAGGAGGAAATCTGATGAAAAGATTATTCCTGACTTGTATATCCTTTCTCATACTTTTCCTAGCGGCTTGTACAGATAAAGAACAAGCTGGCCAAACGGAAGACGATAAACTAACTGTTTATACAACAGTATATCCATTGCAATATTTTACGGAACGAATTGCCGGAGATAAGGCAACTGTAGCTTCAATCTATCCTCCGGGTTCCAATGAGCACACTTTTGAGCCTACTCAAAAGGATATGATAGCTCTTGCTGATGCTGATTTATTTTTTTACATTGGACTTGGATTAGAAGGCTTTGTTGAAAAAGCAGAAATAACTTTAAAAGATGAGCATGTAAAGATGATTGCAGCTATAGATGGTGTTTCAGACGAGGAATTAGAAGTAGGACACAAGGAGACGGAAGACAATCATGATCATGAAGAAACAGATCATGCCGATCACGACCATGGAGATACAGACCCACATGTATGGATTTCTCCAAAAATCAGTCAAAGTCTTGCTTTAACCATTAAGGAGTCGCTTGTAGAGACTGCTCCTGAGCAAGAAGCATATTTTCAACAGAACTATGAAGAGTTAATTGCTGAATTAAAACAATTAGATGGAAAGTATGAACAAATGGCTGCAGACGCAAAAACAAAAACCTTTTTCGTCTCCCATGCAGCCTTTGGCTATATCGCCAACACGTATGGGCTTGAACAGGTTGCGATTGCAGGATTAAATTCCCAAAACGAGCCTTCACAAAAGGAGCTAACCAAGCTAATTGACTTGGCGCGAGATAAAAACATACAATATATCTTATTTGAGCAAAATGTTTCTTCTAAGCTAACAGAAACAATTCAACAAGAAATTGGAGCAGATAGCCTCGTTCTTCATAATCTGAGTGTGCTCTCCAAAGAAGATATCAAGAATAAAGAAACTTACTTTACGCTAATGGAACGAAACTTAGAAACCTTTCAAAAAGCATTAAACTAAATAATTAGCCTGTCGATTTACTGCTTATACGTGCTAAATGACCAGTAAATCGACAGGCTGTTTTTATACAAACTCTTTTAATTTTCTTCTCAATAGCTTATTAGAACCATTTCTAGGCAATGCGTCTAAGAAATAATAAGCTGCTGGTCTCTTATAGGGAGCAAGACGATCCTTGGCGAATTCTTTTAATTCATCCTCTGTAGCATGCTCTTTCAGCACAAGAAAGGCTATGGGTACCTGCCCCCATGTCTCATCCTCTTTTCCTATGACTCCTACTTCTTTTACAGCTGGATGCTTAGCTAAGACATTTTCAAGCTCTGCTGGATAGATATTTTCACCACCAGAAATAATTAAATCAGAACGTCTATCCACTACATATAAATATCCTTCTTCATCTAGATAACCAATATCTCCGGTATGAAGCCAGCCATCGGTTAATGGGCTCCTATTCGCATGCTCCCCCACATACCCTTTGGTTACATGCGGTCCCTTAACACAGATCTCCCCTATCTCCTCTTCGCCGTCTATTTTAACCTCTGCAAAAAATAATGGTTTTCCTGCAGAGCCTAGCTTTCTTATTGCATCCTCGCTAGCTAATGTCGTTGTTTGAGAGGCAGTTTCTGTCATACCATAGGTTTGAAGAACAGTAATATTACGTTTGATTGCCCTCTCTAAATATGGCAGAGGGACGGGACCTCCCCCAACGAGCATGGAGCGAAAAGATTTAGGGAAGGAAATATCTCTTTGCTCTAAAACAGTTAAGATTCTTTCTAATGTCACAGAGACAACGGACATTCTTGTCACGCCACCAGATAAAATAGCCTCTACCGCACTTTCCTCATCAAATTTAGACTGTAGATGTACGGTCATTCCATATAAGACGGAACGCATCAAAATAGAGAACCCGCTTATATGAAAAAGAGGCATCGCACATAACCAGCAGTCATTCGGCTGAACACCTAAATTTAAAGCAGAACCCATAGCATTCATCACGTGATTCTCTACTGTTTGACATACTCCTTTTGGATGCCCTGTCGTACCAGATGTATACATTATGGATACTACTCTATCTTTTGTCCATTCTTTTTCTACCTGAAAAGATTTCCTATCCGCTTGATCTCGGAGCTCTTCCATGGAAAATAGCTGGTTAAAGCTAAGCTGTCTCTTTGTGTAACTATCCACTAGTAACGCAGTTGGTGCACTGTCACACAGTTGATAGGTCAACTCTTCTTTCGTCAGACGTTCATTGAGCAATACAAGCTCACAGCCAAGCTGTAAGCAACCATGCAGGGCTATTACTAATTCTGGGCTTGAAGAAGCCAAAATAGCAATCCTATCATTTTTTTGAATGCCACTTGCATGAAGCCTTTCAGCAAAATCAATCGATTCATGAAATAGCTGTTGAAAGGTCCAATTCTTATCCTCAAACTGTAATCCTATTCTATTCGGCGAAAGCTTGGTCCGCTTATAGAGTAAATTAGGATACATAGTAAACACTTCCTTTATTTAAGAAAAATGCAGAAATACAAGAAAGCACTTACGATTTTTGTTATATATTGAATCGTAAGTGCTTCATCATTTTATTAGTCTCAAACTCTCGTAGAGTTAATTAATCACGGAAAACGGGGGAACTGACCGAAGTCTGGCTTACGTTTTTCTTTAAATGCATCTCTACCTTCTTTTGCTTCATCCGTTGTGTAGTAAAGAAGTGTTGCGTCACCAGCCATTTGTTGAAGACCAGCAAGGCCGTCTGTATCTGCATTCATCGCAGCTTTTAAGAAGCGAAGAGCAGTTGGGCTCATTTCAAGCATCTCTTCACACCATTTAACTGTTTCATCCTCTAGTTGCTCGTAAGGAACCACCGTGTTAACCAAGCCCATATCTAAAGCTTGCTGAGCATCGTACTGTCTGCATAGATACCAGATTTCACGAGCTTTCTTATGTCCTACAATACGAGCAAGATATCCTGAACCGTAGCCAGCATCAAAAGAGCCTACTTTTGGTCCTGTTTGTCCAAAACGTGCATTTTCTGCTGCAATCGTTAAGTCACATACTACGTGCAACACATGTCCTCCTCCAATTGCATAGCCTGCTACCATTGCCACAACTGGTTTAGGGATAACGCGTATTAAACGTTGTAAATCTAATACATTCAAGCGAGGGATTTCATCGTCCCCTACATAACCGCCATGTCCGCGAACCTTTTGGTCTCCTCCAGAACAGAAGGCATGTTCACCTTCACCAGTTAAAATAATTACTCCGACATTCTTATCGTCACGAGCACGAGAAAAAGCGTCAATCATTTCCATTACTGTTTTCGGTCTAAAAGCATTACGTACTTCTGGACGGTTGATCGTAACTTTCGCGATACCATTATAGTACTCATACTTAATATCTTCATATGTATGTAATGTAGTCCATTCACGAGTCATTTTTGTTCCTCCTTTAAAATTATATCCTTTACTATTGTAGCAAAGAATTTGGAATTTTCCACATGAATTGCATGCCCAGTATCTTTTACGATAATTCTTTTAACAGAGGGTAATCTGGCTTCCATACGATCAGCTATCTTACAAAATTTTTGATCCAGTTCACCAGTTACCAATGTTATAGGACATGGTATGCTGTCTAACTTGTCCCAAAGGGAAGGCTGGGTACCTGTTGAAAAGCCTCTTAAGCTATTTGCAAGACCAATTTCTGATTGAGAGATTCTTTCCTCTCTGATTGTCTTTTTCTTATAGACAGGAAGCTGTTTTTGTGAAATGAATAAAGGTATGTTCTCCCAGTAATCAACAAAATTATGAATACCCTCTTTTTCGATGAAAGAAGCCAGCTTAGCATCAGCTTCCCTTCTTTCTTTCCGTTCATTTTCTTCCTCAATTCCAGGAGAGCTACTTTCAAGCAACAGATGACCTACTGGATATTTGGTTGCATAAGACAAGGCAAGCCTGCCTCCCATAGAGTAACCGACAAGCAAGAAGTCCTCCCAGCCAAAATGAGTGAATATGGCTCTTAAATCCTCTACTTGCTCCTCCACAAAGTATCTTCTCACGTCTGTTGGTTTGGCACTGTTTCCATGACCTATTAAATCTATCGTTAGTACTGCAATGGACGGAGGAAGCTCTTGCATTACTTCATCCCATGTATCAGAAGTTCCCGTAAAACCGTGGAGAAAAACTACCTTCTTTTTCTGATGCTTATTATAAAGCTTTACATGATATTGAAGTGAGCGAACACTTACATACTCCATTCCTTGTCTAGCTCCTTTTTAATAGTGTCCCAAAGTTTTCGATGTGACTCTATGTTGGTTTGACGATTCGTAAATACTTCGATAATCCGTAGCTCTTTTTCCTTTTCTTGACTTAAGGCCTGTATAAATTCTTCCTTGCTCGTAACTGCATGATATTGTGCTCCGTACATTTCTGCAATGGAAGAGAACTTTAGACCAGTAGGGGTTCCAAATAACTCTTCAAAATAAGTTTGCTCCGTTGATTGAGGAAGATATGAAAATATTCCCCCACCGTCATTGTTCATGACGATAATAGTTAAGTTAGTTGAATGAAATCTACTGAAGATTAATCCATTCACATCATGTAGAAAGGCCAAATCACCTATGAGAAGATACGTTGGTCTATTAGAAGCAGCCTGGACACCCAAAGCACTTGATACAACACCGTCAATTCCATTAGTTCCTCTGTTAGCATAAATACGAATATCTTTCCTAGTTTTTAAGAAAAAAGTATCCACGTCTCTGATTGGCATACTACTACTAGCAAACAGATTGCTACCATCCTTTATTTGTTCAAAAAGAATACCAGCCATAGCCCCTTCATCCGACTCGGTAAGTAAATAGGACTTCACAGCCTTGGTAGCGATATCGTTGGCTTTCCTCCATCCTTGAAGATATGGATTATCCTCTTTAGATATGGTAGAAATCCATAAACTCGATGGAGTTACTTGTACATGGTGAGTAACTACATGAGAAGGATCTCTAAACAAAGGACTTTCATCAACTGCTATATATACTTGAGGTTTAATCCCCTGGATAAATTGCATTAGTGGCTTTGAAACAGGCTGAGCCCCAAAACGAATGACCGCCTCGGGTTCTATCAAACCCTTAAAGCTGTCACTCTTCAACAAAGCATCATATTGATCGATACACAAGAAAAGACAGTCCTCTGGTATATTACTTCGCAACTGAGAAAGTGGATCAGCTAATACTGGCCATTTAAGATTTTTGGCAAATTCCCAGAATTCCTCAGTGGGAGTAAAGGTGTCACCAGCAATAATAATTCCTTTTTCTGTTTTTTCTAAGAGTGCTTGATACCAGGCTAAAAATTCTTTACTTGGTGTCAGGTTTCCTACCTCTGTACTTTCAATAGAAAGCATAGGCTCGTGTGGCTGCATGTTCACTAGGAGAGGCTCCCTAAATGGCACATTTATATGCACCGGGCCCTCAGGGGCAGCCTTCGCCATATTGACAGCTCGTTGGACATGTCTTTCAAGAAAACGTAAGCTCTCCACCCTATCTTCAGGCAATGGAAAATCTACAGACCATTTTACATGATTACCAAACAGATGGATTTGATCGATTGCTTGAGGAGCACCAACTTCTCTTAATTCATGTGGTCGATCAGCAGTGATAACGATTAAAGGAATTCTAGAATAGGACGCTTCCACAACAGCTGGAAAAAAGTTCGCGGCAGCAGTTCCTGAGGTACATAGAAGCACTACAGGTATATTTTTTTCCTTTGCTAAACCCAAAGCAAAATAAGCTGCTGATCGTTCATCAATCTGACGATATAAGTTAATCTTGTTGTTTTTTACAAACCCATAGGCCAAAGGAGTAGAGCGAGAACCCGGACATAAAACGATATCCTCTGCACCTGACTGAACTAGTGAATCTATCACTATATTTACATAGGATGTTAAATACTCATTATTAGACATTCATATTCCCTCCTAAAGTTCTCAGCATGGGACGGAATTTAACCCTTGTTTCTTCAAACTCTTCTAAAGAAGAAGATTCGGACACGAGTCCTCCTCCAGCATATAGATAGGCTTGATTGTTTTCTAATAAAGCAGAACGTATGCCAACAGCAAATTCCCCTTCACCTTCTGCGTTTAACCATCCAATAGGAGCTGCATAGTAGCCTCGGTTCATCCCTTCCGATTCCCTAATTATTTCGACAGCTTCCTCTCTTGGGACTCCTCCCAAAGCTGGAGTTGGGTGCATTGCTTGAACAAATTCTAACAAAGTGGCACTTTTTTTAATCTTACCTTCGATAGGAGTATATAGATGCTGAATATCTCTTATTTTCATCAGCTTAGGTCTGGTTGGAACTTTAACCTCTTCACAATATTCTTCATATATCTTTTTAATCATCTGCACAACATAGTTATGCTCTTTTAAATTTTTGGAGTCACTTAACAGACTTTCTCCTAAAGCCTTATCCTCTACAGCATCCTCTCCTCTGCGAATAGAGCCTGCTAGTCCTGCAGATTGAACTATTCCGTTCTCCAGCTTCACTAGTCGCTCTGGTGTAGCACCAAAAAATACTTTATCTCCTTTTTCTAACCCAAATAAATAACTTTCTGGTTGCTCCATAGCTGCATTATAAATAGCTGTTGAAGGAGAGAATGGTGTATCAAAGGTTAATCTTAAGGACCTTCCTATTACAACCTTATCGACTTCATGTTTTCTAATTCGATCTGTAACCAATTCCACAGCTTGAAGATATTCATCCTTCAAACGATCTTCTCTTTGGATTAAAGCAGGTTTCTCATGTACTTTTAATTCTTGTACTTGTGCTCGATGAATGATGATATCTCTTTCTTTTCGTAATTGCTCAAATGTGTGCTTATTTTCTTGTTCATTTGCAATATAATGAATACTTACAAATGCTTGATCATTTTTTATAATGAGCTGAAAAGTTGCGACAGCAAAAAAACTGGAAGGGAAGGTATCCCACTCAGAAGGTATATGGTTATCTGGATCAAAAGAAAAGCCACCAAATAAAATGGGATGTATATCCGCATGTTCACGTAAAGATGTGGAACAAAGCTCCTTCCATTTATCAGAGATATCGCGATATCGTTCTTCCTTCTTCATATCATTGGTCAAGGTATAAGCATGTCCTAAACCAACTAAAGTAAACGTTTTCTCTTTGTTTTGCCAGAAAAAACGTTGTCCTTTGTATGTGTCATCTCCAGCCTCATAAAAGGCATGGGCAGATAATCTTGAAACTTCAATTGTCTCGGTATAAAAGCGTAAATCCGTTTTCTTTTCACCGGTGGTTTTCGGCATTGATATGACCTCCGTAAAAATTACATGCTAGATGGCAGAAGTATGCTACCTTCTATCTTACAACTTTCTTTGCCATTAGGCACACATTTAGTTAGTAGGGTTAGAATAATGATTCTCCCTCTTATTATACTTCATTTTCGACAAAGAAAGGTTAAGTTGCTCCCAGGTCTCTATATTTCTACGAGGCAAAAAAAAAAGACAACCACTAGAGAGTGATTGTCTTTTTCTGCTATGACCCCTACGGGATTCGAACCCGTGTTACCGCCGTGAAAGGGCGGTGTCTTAACCGCTTGACCAAGGGGCCAATATGGCGGAGAAGGAGGGATTTGAACCCTCGCGCCGGTTACCCGACCTACACCCTTAGCAGGGGCGCCTCTTCAGCCACTTGAGTACTTCCCCATATTGGCTCCGAAGGTAGGACTCGAACCTACGACCAACCGGTTAACAGCCGGTTGCTCTACCACTGAGCTACTTCGGAATGGTGGGCCTAAATGGACTCGAACCATCGACCTCACGCTTATCAGGCGTGCGCTCTAACCAGCTGAGCTATAGGCCCTTTAATGGAGCGGGTGAAGAGAATCGAACTCTCATCATCAGCTTGGAAGGCTGAGGTTTTACCACTAAACTACACCCGCAAAAGTATGGTGGCTCAGGACGGAATCGAACCGCCGACACAAGGATTTTCAGTCCTTTGCTCTACCGACTGAGCTACTGAGCCACATTTAAAATGGCGGTCCCGACCGGGATCGAACCGGCGATCTCCTGCGTGACAGGCAGGCATGTTAACCGCTACACCACGGGACCTTGGTTGCGGGGACAGGATTTGAACCTGTGACCTTCGGGTTATGAGCCCGACGAGCTACCGAACTGCTCCACCCCGCGATAATAATATGTGTTGAAATTTAAATCAACTTTGCTTGAAGATGTGTAAATGTATGGAGGAGGAAGAGGGATTCGAACCCCCGCGCGGTTTGACCCGCCTGTCGGTTTTCAAGACCGATCCCTTCAGCCAGACTTGGGTATTCCTCCGAATGTTTAGTTGGTGGACCTTGCAGGACTCGAACCTGCGACCGGACGGTTATGAGCCGTCTGCTCTAACCAACTGAGCTAAAGGTCCTTAAGATGGCGGCAGAGGGGATCGAACCCCCGACCTTACGGGTATGAACCGTACGCTCTAGCCAGCTGAGCTACGCCGCCCGATAATCTTCAATTCTTAAATTGGTGGAGCCTAGCGGGATCGAACCGCTGACCTCCTGCGTGCAAGGCAGGCGCTCTCCCAGCTGAGCTAAGGCCCCATATTAACTGGTCGGGAAGACAGGATTCGAACCTGCGACCCCTTGGTCCCAAACCAAGTGCTCTACCAAGCTGAGCTACTTCCCGATATATATGGCGCGCCCGGCAGGAGTCGAACCCACAACCTTCTGATCCGTAGTCAGACGCTCTATCCAATTGAGCTACGGGCGC
>NZ_JBXEOV010000016.1:0-52960 GCF_056856695.1 Psychrobacillus sp. Z16_25
TCGGCATGGAAGCGGTTGGGCGTTACTCTCGGATAGCACTACTTTATTCTCATTGAGTCATGGTTACTCTCAGTCAGGTGGCAGAAGCAATGATAGGGAACAAAAAAATGACTAGATTACCAATAAGGTTAGCTAGTCATTTTTATGCCGGATTATTTCCCGTGGTTTTTCATGGAGTTGTCACTATCGTCTGGTAGAACCTTTTCCATATCGGGGTTTCCTACTATTAACTCTTGCTTTGGCATTACGTGAAGGTCCCTAGCAGTTGTGTGAGCGAACATATAGTAAACTCCATCATGCTCGAAAGTAAAAGGGGCTTCATATACGCCGTCCTCTGTGAGAACCCCATCAATCTTTACACTGTCATCTCTTAGACCTGATTCCCATACCTCAAATTCTACATGGTCAGCGTCATTAACGGCTTCTTCTCCTTGTGTCACTCTTGCAGAAAGAATTACTTCTTCTCCTACCGGTAATTCCTTAGCTGTTTGTATTTCCACTATAACTTCTTGCATCATTTCATTTTGATGGTCGGAATGGGTTTCCTCTTCTTCGGTACCACATGCTCCCATTATTAGTCCTGTTATTGTCAATGTCGCTAATAACTTTGCCTTCATTTGTTCCCTTCCTCCTAACTCTAATGTCTTCTTCATGTATTTTTCTTTTATTCCAGATTCAAGCTTTAAATCAATCATATACTAAATACCATTCGAAAACCGACGTAGTTGCCTATTTTTTCAACTATTTTGTGAAAAATTATTTTGTAAAAATCATAATAAAAGCACCTACGATTTTATAAATAAAATCATAAGTGCTTAAAAGTTTATCCTTTTAGATGTTTCATCACTACATCTGCCATCGCATCTATGAACTGAGGCTGTGCATTTGGCATTTCAGGACGAACATAGGTAGCGCCTATTTCGTCACAAACAACCTTACACTCATAGTCATTGTCGTAAAGAACCTCTAAGTGTTCTGCAACAAAGCCAACTGGTGTATAAACAAAAGTTGTATAGCCTTTTTCTTCATGCAACTCTTTTGTTAAGTCTTGTACATCCGGACCAATCCAAGGCTCTGGAGTTTGCCCAGCACTTTGCCAGCCTACTGCGTAGTTTTTAACACCTGCAGCTTGCGCAATTAAATCAGCCGTTTCTTTTAACTGATTTTCATAAGGATCTCCCATTGTATTAATCTTTTCTGGAAGCGAATGCGCAGAAACAATGAGACATGCTTTCTCACTTTGTTCGTCCGTCATGTTAGCGAATGCTTCTTTTACTTTATCGCTCCAATATTTGATGAACTTCGGCTCTGTGTACCAGCTTTCAACAGAAGTTATTTTTAGATTTCCAAGCTTCTCCGCTTCCTCTTTTATACGGCCGTTATATGACTTAATAGAGAAAGTGGAGAAATGAGGTGCTAGAACGATAGAAACAGCTTCTGTGATTCCATCCTTATGCATAGCGGCTACCGCGTCCTCTAAGAAAGGCTCAATATGCTTTAAGCCAATGTACAATTTAAAGTCGATTTCATCCTGCACTTCGTTTAATCGATCACATAGACCTTTCGCTTGGTCTTCCGTGATTTTTGCTAAAGGAGAAATTCCTCCGATTGCTCTATAACGGCTAGTTAGATCCTCTAGCTGTTCTTCACTTGGCTTGCGTCCATGTCTGATATGTGTGTAATAGCGTTCGATATCTGCTTCCTCGTACGGCGTACCATAGGCCATTACTAATAAACCCATTGTCTTTTTCATTATTGTCACCTCAAAAAAGTTAGTTAGATTTTTTACTGATAAGTTCTCTACTATATTCATGAATAAATGCGGTTAATCGTTTCAATACGTCAGGGTCAACCTCTGGGAACACTCCATGACCCAAATTGAAAATATGACCAGGCTGCTCCACACCTTGTTCAATGATTGACTTCACACGTTTTTCAATGGCAGACCAATCTCCAATTAAGTAGGATGGGTCAAGGTTCCCCATTAGTGTTTTCGTCAACCCTTTGCTACGAGCTTCTTTGATGGATAATCTCCAGTCCAATCCGACAACGTCTACAGGAAGGTCATGCCACTCGTTTGCTAGATGGCTTGCTCCAACTCCAAATGTAATAAGAGGGACGTTCGTTTCTCTTAGCTCGGAGAAAATTCGGGTCATCACTGGTTTAATGAAGATTCGATAATCTTCTACATTTAGTGCACCAACCCATGAATCGAAAATCTGGATCGCTTTCGCCCCCGCCTTTACTTGGGCTTTTATATAAACAACGATCATATCTGCAAGCTTGTCCATTAAAGCGAACCAAGCCTCTGGTTCTGATACCATAAATGCTTTTGTTTTGTTATAGCTTCTAGAAGGGCCACCTTCAATCATATAGCTTGCAAGCGTGAATGGTGCTCCAGCAAAACCGATTAAAGGCACGTTCAATTGTTCAGTTGTTAAGAGTTTAATTGTTTCCAATACAAAAGGTACATCATCCTCAGGAGATAGATCTCCTAGATTATGAACGTCTTGAACAGTTCTAATCGGATTGGAAATAACAGGCCCAACACCTGACTTGATTTTTACATCTACTCCGATACCTGGAAGTGGAGTTACGATGTCTTTATAAAGAATTGCCGCATCTACATTATAGTTTTCTACTGGCAGTCTAGTGACATAAGCACATAGCTCTGGCTCGTGTGTAATTTGCTCAAGCGAATATTTTTCTTTAATTTTTCTGTATTCTGGCTGAGATCTTCCTGCCTGTCTCATATACCAAACTGGTGTATGCTCCACCTTTTCTCCTCTTGCAGCACGCAAAAGAGTATCGTTAAAAGTAGCCATAAAAAAAGTTCCTACCTTTCTTCTATCATCCCGTACTTGTTTCCATACGATTAAACTATAGATGTTCTCATACATATTGTATAGTTATATAGGGTAATTGTCATAAAATTGTCTCTGTTTCTCTTAATTCCATCAGAATGAAGAGTTTTTAAATTTGCATTTTTGGGGAAAATAGTATTAATACAATCAGTAGGAGGGAAAGCATATGAATTTTTATATTACATCTGGTACACCTGAATTTATGTATAAAATCAAAGAAAAGTATCCTAAAGAACAAATATATTTACTACATGGCACCGGAAATACTGTACTCTTACATGAAACAAACGGCAAATCTTTGTTTCAGATGCCTCGTACTTTCGAAATTTTAGATGCGAGAGGAAACTTTAAAGAAAATGGCTATTTTGTCCTCTATCATATTCCCCTATCTGATGAGGGAAAACCAATTTTCGAATTTAAGTATGCCAATCTTTCCTCCACTGTAGATAATGAACCAGGCTTTTATGCACTGAGGGTTCTTAAACCAGTAAAATCAGACACCTATATCATTTTAACGGAATGGTCTAGTGCAAATAGTTATGAGGTTTGGGAAAAAACTCAAGATTTCGATTTTACACATATGGAGGATAAACAAAAGATTTTCACAAGCGCTCCCTATAAGACTATTTATCGTTCTAAGCCGAACGAAGAGGAAGAATAATAGTAACAGCTTCCATGCAAAGTGGGCCGTCTGATTCGGAGACGGTCCTTTTTGGTGAGGAGTGTTGCATTTTGAGGCAACTACTACAGGAATTTCTCCAATAAGAAAGAGGCGTCCCATAAGTTTTTAACTTACGAAACACCCCCTATCGTTAGGTAGATTCAGTTTGATTCGACTTTACTTCCCCGAATGGTGATTTCAGAGATAACAAATGCCACTACAGGAATCAAGAAATTTAAAGCCATTAATTCTCCTTGTATAAGTACTCCGATTAAAATTACAACAGCTTGTATCAGTTGAATGATACGAATTAGTTTGTCTACTGCTTTCAGCCGTGCTTCCTTTCCAATCGGATATAACAAGTCCATACGGAACTCGTGGCCAGATAGGAGCGCATGCTTTAATTGGATGACTGTCGCAAATGCCAAGGCACCCGAAAATATCATTGATACGATTGGAAAAGGAATAAACACTACGCCAATCAGTGATAATCCAGTTAGCCTCACCCACAAATAAAAGTAATCATCTGTCCGAATAAAGGTACGTAGAATCAAATATAGCTGAGCATTTGCAGGTCCATAGGGAGCAAATCGATAGAAGAATGAAAGCCAGCCTCTTCTCTTCGTGGCACCTCTTATATATGGTACGTCTGTAAAATAATTTGCAAATCTGTAGAAACGCATCATTCTAGACTGTTCTACAGCAATGAAATGATCAAATGGAAAAGGAACTTCCCATCTTTTTTTATTCCATATAATGAAATAAACAACCAAAATTACTACGATTAACAAAAGGAACAGGTAGCTATTTACCATAGTAAAATAAAGGGCGGCTCCAATTAATAGAAAACGAACAAATCGATCAATCCATATTCCCGTACCGTTCGATGCCCATCTTACATGAAACTCCGTTTGAATACTCCAATATTTTAAAACTAACACTAGAATAAAAAGAGAAATCAATTCTTCCTTACTGCTTCCCCCTATTTGCGTCAATAAAGGGATAGCAACAATGAATATGGCTAAAGACAGAATAAGTGAAGAAAAATAGGTCCACTTTAAAGCCAGCTTCGTATACTCCCCTAGCTTAGTCTCTAGTGGTAAGAAATACACACTATCAGCATTCTTGAGGAGTGTAACTGGGGTACTCATAGTAAGCGCTAGTCCTAGCAAAAAAGACACAAGTAAATAGGCAGGAAAGTCCTTCGGTGCCGTGTTCAGCCATTCACTGTAAGCATAGCCCGCTGCCCCAATCGCAAACACAAGCACAATCGCCAAATGCCCAGAAACGATAAAGCGCAAGTATTTTTGTAGCTCATTTATATAGAATACAAAGCGCTTACTCCAAATATCATGCAAATTTTTCATTGTCTTGTTCCTTTGTCATCTCAATATATAAATCATCTAATGTGGCGAATGGCATGTTAAAGGCAGCGCGTAAATCAGTCATCGTGCCTTGAGCACGTATTTTCCCATTATGTAGGAGCAAGATGCGATCACAATATTTTTCTGCCGTTGAAAGAATATGCGTAGACATGAGAATAGAAGCGCCTGCTTCCTTTCTATCTTTCATTTGATCTAACAAGGATTGAATTCCCAGAGGATCTAGTCCGACAAATGGTTCATCAATTATATATAAGGAAGGATTCACTAAGAAAGCACACATAATCATTACCTTCTGGCGCATTCCCTTAGAAAAGTGTGCAGGAAACCAATTCAATCTTTTCTCCATACGAAATTCTTTTAAAAGGCTTTCTTTTCTTCTCTCGAATGTTTCTCTGTCTAAGTTATACGCCATTGCAGTCAGTTCTAAGTGCTCGTTAAGCGTGAGCTCATCATATAGTACAGGAGTTTCTGGAATATAAGAAAAAGATGAACGGTAAAGCGCCACATCCTCTTTTATCATTTTTCCGTTAAGAAGAATATCACCTTTTACAGGATTCATTGTACCGATAATATGCTTAATCGTTGTACTTTTACCTGCTCCGTTTAATCCTATTAGTCCAACAAGCTCTCCCTTCTTAATGGAAAAATTTAAGTCATGAAGCACGGGCTTTCTTGTATAGCCACCTGTTACGTTTTTTACTTCTAATATAGACATCTCTACACCTCTCTTTATATGATAAGTTTACCAAAGCATGAAAGAAAAATCCTCTCCTATTCTTGAATTAGAAGGAACATTTCTTCAACCAACCTGTCCCATTGTATGTTAAACTTTTGCTAATAATGAATAGGAGGTCTTTTTCATGAGTGACTGTATTTTTTGTAAAATAATCGATGGAAGTATACCTAGCGCAAAGATTTATGAGGATGAGCATGTATACGCATTTATGGATATCATGCCTCTCACAAAGGGACATGCACTAATTATCCCGAAGAACCACAAAGAAAATGTATATGAGCTTTCGGAAGAAGAAGCAGCTAATTTATTTAAGGTAGTACCTAAAATTGCAACAGCTTTAAAGGAAACATTTGGTCCAGTGGGAATGAACCTAATTAATAATAACGGAGCCCCAGCAGGGCAAAGTGTTTATCACTTCCATCTGCATTTTGTTCCACGCTATGATCAAACGGATGGTCTTAAGGTGACTTGGCACACGAAAGAAAAAACAATTAGTACAGAAACCATTCAAGCATTGGCAAAAGAACTCGAAGAAAAACTAAAGAACTAGCAATTGCTTTTAAGGAGTAAAAGATTTACAATCATAAATAAGTTTTCCTGCTGCCGATCATGAGGATACGTCAGAGGAGAAAAAATAAGCTGAGAAAAGCTGAGGAGAGATGAGAATTGAATACGAAAAATCTTGTGTTAATGGCTCTATTAATCGGGATAGGAGCAGTGCTTTACATTATTACCCCTGGAATTATAGGTGGAATGAAGCCAGACTTCCTTTTAGTGATGATGTTTATATCCATCCTTTTATTCCCGCAAGCGAAAAATGTCTTCTTATTGGGAGTAACAACTGGTATTATTTCTGGTCTATTTTCTACGTTTCCAGGAGGCTTTGTCCCAAATATTATAGACAAGTTTGTGACTGCATTTATTTTCTTTGCACTGGCTACTTTGTTACAGAAGTCAGTTAATAAACTAGCTGTCGGTGTCTTGCTGACTTGCATTGGAACGCTTATTTCAGGAACAATCTTTTTATCCACTGCCATATTTGTATTTGGAGCTGAAGCATTGTTTACTGAACTATTCTTAGTAGTCGTTTTACCAGCTACAGCCCTTAATGCAGCATTTTTGATTATTATATACCCAATTATTGCTCGTCTAATAAAACGGTCCAATTTTAAAACAGCCTTATCCATCTAACATAAAATCAGAGGGTGCCCGAAAAAATTCGGGTACCTTTTTCTTATAAGAAATCATTTGCTAGGCTGAAGAAGAAGAAAGGTTTCATATCTCATGAATTACTTAATCTGCTCGTGGATTTCTATAGATTCAGGGGTCATTTTACTTGGGTAATGACCTCCTTTTTTATTGGTGAAATAAAACTTTTCTATAATTATTTTTTTCTCAATCTTTTTTGAAGATAGTAAATATGTTTTAATAATACTTAGAGAAGGAATAATACATACTAAAGGCAAGTACAAGTCGAACCAATTTTCTTAATTCGAAATAATATATAGATAAAGGAGTGTGTATGGTGAAAGCTTCACAATTATTTTATGGACTCACTTTAGGCGCGCTAACAGGTGCAGCCACCGTTCTACTATCGACCCCTAAAACTGGCGAAGAGGTCCGCCACTCTATAAAGGCAAAGTCTACGGACTATCAAGAAAAGCTGGCTGATATTAAGAAAGAGCTTCAAAATGTGAAGGTTTCTATTAAAAGCCTAACTGCTGAATCCAAATCCGTTGTGCCTGCTACTGTTAACGATATCAAAGCAAGTGTAGAAACATGGAAAGAAGAAACAGGTCCACTACAAGAACACCTTCAAGAGGAAATTGCTTCTATTCAATTAGCTATCACTGAATTAGAACAACAATTGCCTAAAAAGAATAAAAAAGAAGCAGAAACACTGTAAAAAAAAGTATGCATTTAGTCTAAGGATTAAACGCATACTTTTTTTATTTTTAATTAAATATTATAATTAAAATAATATTTCTAAATATTCATTTCAACTCAATACCTTTATTGTTATAATGTGTTAAAAATAAAAAATATGGAAAGAAGGCTACTACGATGAATGAGCAGTTTTATACTTTAAAAGAAGCAATGCTATACAGCCAACGAATCGCTCAGCTATCAAAAGCACTTTGGAAAGCTGTAGAGAAGGACTGGCAAACATGGATCAAGCCTTATGACTTGAATATTAATGAGCACCATATACTCTGGATCTCTTATCACTTAAAGGGAGCTACTATTTCCGATATTGCCAAATTTGGTGTTATGCATGTTTCTACTGCCTTTAATTTTTCCAAAAAGCTAGAAGAGCGTGGTTTATTAGCCTTCTCCAAGCGCGATTCCGACAAAAGGAACACTTATGTAGACGTCACAGAAAAAGGTAAGGAACTGTTGGAAGAAATGTATGAAAACTATCATGACACGCACCATTCTGTGATAGAGGGCTCTTTACCGATGAAAGAAATATACGGAAAGTTTCCTGAGTTTATGGACGTAATGGCTGTCATTCGCAATATATATGGGGATGATTTTATGGAAATATTTGAACGTTCCATCCAAAACATTGACGAAACGTACTCAAAATCCCATAGTCACTAAAATTGAAAGCGCTATATAAATTTTAATAATCTTAGCCCTTGTTTTTTTCAGCAAAACATCGTATCGTATGTATCTGTAATAGACCTTCAACTAGGAGATGCTATAAACTTGAATTGCTGGAAAACAATTAATATCAAAAAACAATACGGTTTAGAAAGAGTATTTCTACTTTCATCCATTTTAGTATTATTGGTTTTTTCGTTTACTTATGTTTTACAAGAGATGGTAAACAAAACACATAAATCGGATGATTATTTTTGGCTATTCGTCATAGGATTAATCAGTATCTATCCTATTCACAAAACAATTCACTACCTACCTTTCATTAGGCATAGAAATAATGTAAAACTATTAGTTAATAGAAAATATAAATGTATACCTAGTATTACTATACGTGTATGTGAGCCTATCAATAAAAACAGATTCCTATGTTCATTGCTAGCTCCTTTCTTTTCTCTGAATATAGTCATTCTAATCGGGGCTGTTTTAGCGCCAAATTTCGCTCATTATTTCACCATACTTTTTGCTTATCATTGTGGGCTATGCTTGATGGATTTAATTTACGTTAAAAATCTAAGCAACTCACCAAAGAAAGCCTATATCGAGGAAACAGAGAATGGCTATCAAATCTTGATTAAACAAAACAGTTAGTAATATGTAATACTTGTATAATTCGCCCCTAATTTGATATGCTTATGGTACATGAAGGGAGTTTAGACATGATCATATTTACTTTAGTTCTATTCTCAGCATTTTATTTGCTACAAATTAATAGAATGACATACGCGCTCGTTATGTCAAAAGAAATTCCGGAAGAAAAGCATCCGAAGATTTTTCGCACCATAAATATTCTAATAACCATACTTCTCGTGACCTTTTATGTGGAATTGGTATACGTAGTTTAAGAGAACCGTCATATGAAACCTAAAAAATTGACCCAAATCATCCAGAATGATTTAGGGTCATTTCTTTTAGGAGAAGAAGAAACCAAGATCGCGTTACACGATCTTAGTTCCTGATATCATTAGATTAGTAGATAAACGCCGCGCCAACGATAATCAACAGAATAAACAGAACTACAAGTAATGCAAAGCCAGAACCTGCACCATAGTTACCACCATATTGTCCACCCATTCTTAACACCTCCTTTTTCTAATTTATCGTATGCAGAAGGTGAAAATGGTGGTGGGCAAATTAACGGGAACTATTTTTGTTTTTATATCGTTTATGTTATAGTTACAATTGTGCATGAAGAAGTTAGGAGAGATAAGATGAAAAAAACAGTTTTAACATTTACATTAGCGGCCTCACTACTTGCTCTTAGTGCCTGCAATGATGACACTAAAGATAACAGCGAGGTTTTAGCTACTTCTAAAGTTGGAGATATTACACAACAGGACCTTTATAAAGAAATGAAAGCTTCTATTGGTGAACAAGCGTTCCAACTTCTAGTAATCGAAAAAGTATTGGAAGATAAGTACGATGTATCAAAGGAAGAAATTGAAGCACAATTAGCTACTGACAAGGAACAAATGGGTGAAAGCTTCGAATCCATTATTGCACAAAATGGTTATAACGAAGAAACGTACAAGCAATATATCAAGCTAAACCTTCTACAAGAGAAAGCATTAATTGAAGATGTAGAGGTATCGGAAGATGATGTTAAGGCTGAATACGATCGAATTAAAACAGAAATCAATGCACGCCATATAGTAGTGGAAGATGAGGAAACTGCAAAGAAAGTAAAAGCTGAGCTTGAATCTGGCAAGGACTTTGCAGAAGTTGCGAAAGAATACTCCACAGAGCCTGCTGCTCAAGATACAGGTGGCAACTTAGATTGGATTAGCAGACTTGATAATATGGATCCTGCTTTCTTAGATGCAGCTTTTGCTCTAGAAACAAATGTAATTAGTGATCCAGTTCAATCAAGCTTTGGTTACCATATTATTGAGGTAACAGAAAAACGTGAAATTGAAGAATCTTATGAAGATAAAAAAGCGGAAATTGAAAAACAATTAAAGCTTGAAAAAGCGGATCCTTCTGCCCTACTTTCAAAGGTAGCAAAAATGATGAAGGATGCAGATATTAAAATTAAAGATGAAGATTTAAAATCTTCTCTAGAACAGTTCTTATCTGCTGCAGATCAACCAGTTGAAGAATCCACAGAAGAGGAAACTACTGAGGAAGAAACAACTGAAGAAGGAACTACTGAAAAAGAAACTACTGAAGAAACAGAGAAGTAAATACGGCGAGGAAACAATTCCTCCGCTTATAAAAAAATCGTAAGAGCTTATTGCTCTTACGATTTTTTGTATTAATCGAACGTAGGCTTGTAGAATGATCGGTTTTCAAGCGGAAATAATCGTTCTGTAAATTCTCCAGGATTTGTCTTCTCAAGTGCACGATTCAGCATATTCATCTTGGCATCTATATTATCAATATAATGCAAGATTTCGGCTTCTCTAAGCATTGGGCGTTTAGGGCTTCCCCACTCTTCTTTCCCATGGTGGGAAAGAACCATATGCTGAAGCAGCATTACTTCTTCTCCTTCGATGTCTAACTCCTCTGCTGCTTTCGATATTTCATTTACCATAATGGTGATGTGACCCAAAAGATTGCCTTCTACCGTATAGGTCGTTGCAATTGGTCCAGAAAGCTCTACTACTTTCCCAATATCGTGTAAAATAATCCCGGCATATAGCAAATCCTTATTTAACGTCGGATAAAGATCGCACAATGCCTTACCAAGCTTTAACATAGACACCACATGGTCAATTAGACCGGAAGCATAGTCATGGTGATTCTTAGTTGCAGCAGGATAGGTCATAAAAGCGGTCTGATGCTTTTTCATTAGATGGCGAGTTATTCGTTGTATTAAAGGGTTTTTCATTTCAAAGAAGAATTGAAGCAGTTCTTCCATGAGTTCTTCCTTCGACTTCTCTGCAGAAGGAACTAAATCATGAATAGAGATCTGCTCGTCAGCCTTTACAGGACGTATACTCTTTACACGGAGCTGAAACTTTCCACGGTAATCTTGTATTTCTCCACCGACACGCACTATCTGGCTAGCAGCGTATTGCTTTTCATGCTCCTCATTCGTATCCCAAAGCTTCGCCTCAATATCACCACTTTTATCTTGAAGGATCAAGGACATAAAAGGCTTTCCAACCGTTGTTATCCCCTTGGTCGATTGTTTAATAAGTAAGAAATGATCTACCGGGTCTCCTACTCGAAGCTGTGTAATTCCTTTCATCTGCAATCCCTCCACTTAAACTCTTAATCCCGCTACGTGTATCATATGTGTATCTCTCCACCTATTTGCCATGTGCTCATGACAGGTAAAATAAAGTATCTGATGGTCTAATTGTAGCTCTTCAACTAATTGTACCACTTGTTTTAGACGGTTTCGATCGAAATGTACAAAAGGGTCGTCCATAATAATAGGAAATCCCGTAATCTCTCTTTGCGACATCGCAAGTGAGAATCGAAGAGCTAGGTAGGCCTGTTCCTTCGTTGCCTGGCTTAGCTCCGACACGTCAAAACGATCCCCATTCGCTTTCACCGCTTCAAAGCCTTTCTCGCTGACTAATTCTAAGCCTTCATAGGAACTATTGGTTAGCCTGCAAAACAGGTGTTTCGCTTCTTCTAGTACAGTTGGAAGCCTTTCCTCCCTTAACTGGGTCATCATTTGTTTAATGGAGGTGACTGCAGCTTTATAGACAGCCCACTTCTTTACTAGCTCTTGAAGCTCGGACTTTTCCTCTTCTATCCGTTGTAATAGCATGCCTTGTCCTTCGTCACTTAATAATTGCTCTGTTTTGACTTGTAGTGCACTCTTCTCCTCTATATAAGCATTCCTCTGTTTTTCAAACGTTTGTATGCCCTCTTTAAGCTCCTTTTCTGTTGCATCTGTAAATGGCTCAGAAAACGGTTTTTCCTTCTGGAGCTGTAACTGAATTTGACCAAGCTCCTGCTCCAGGTTATTTTTTTGCTGGAACCTTTTGCTTGCCGCATAGTAGTTATTTTCTGTGTCAGCCCCTGCCTCTTGCCAAAGCTCTTGTACTTGCAGCTCATAAGAAGCTAGAATGCCCTTTAGTTCTAAGATTTTTTCCTTGTTATCTAACTGTTTTTGAAGGTTACTATCCTGCTCTTCTCGTTGCTTTTTTGCCAGCAGATAATACTCTCGTAGCTGATGAAATAGCATGTCCTCCATCAAAGGAATAGGCACTAAGGACGCTGCTTTTGTAGACAGCTTTTGTAGCTCTTTCATGGCATGCTCTAACTGTCCTTCCAGAAAATCTAGTTGAAGCTGCTGCTCTTGGATAGAACGTAGTCTCGTAAAGATATCTGGCAATAAGCTAGGAGATATATCGGTCGGCATTTGATAGGACACAAGGAATTGATTGAGCTGTTTTTTCCCTTTCTCTATCCTTTGCTGCATCCTCTGGATTGTTCCTTCTAGCTGTTGCAACTGTTCCTGTATGGTTTTGATTTCCTTTTTAATCAATTCTTCATAATTGTCTAGGTCATTTCCCTTTCCAATAAATTTCGAACTTCCTAGCAATAAGGCAGCTAAGATAATAGAGAACACTAGAACTATCCAACTTTCTATCAAATAACTAAAGAGGAAACCTGTTAATAATACAACTGTCACCATGAAGTAAAAAACTTTAGAAGTTTGCTTGCCTGACGACTTGGAAGTAGCTTGCTTTGTATCTTGTAGAAGTTTTTCTTTTTCTACAAGCTCTTTTTCTTTCATTTCATAGATTCTTTTTTCTTGTAATAATGCTGCCTCCTGGTCCTCTAATTCCTTCAGGATGGACGCAAGGATATCTTCTTGCTTGATAGAAACATCTGCATTTAAAATAAACTCTAAACTATTTTCCCAATCTATCCCGATTAGTGCGAGCTGCTTCATTTGCTGCTGTAACAGCTTGTGATGCTCCTCTTCTAGCTGCATACGGCGTGCACGAAGCTGATGCCATTCTGATTCAAAGTTTAGAAAAGCATGTAGCTCCTCCAAATTTTCTGCTGACATTGTCCCTTGATTGTGCTGCAATATATCTAGCTCACGTTCAAGCTGTTTTAAGCTCGCTTCGCAGCTCGTTTTTTTGTCCTTTATAAGTTCATATCTTCTGATTCCCTCTATTGGGAAGCATTGATCTTGTAATGGTTTAAGCTCCTCCGTAATGTACGCTTCTTTTTCTATGAGTGGCTGGAGCTGTCGCCAGCGATAAAATTGCTGAAGCTTTTCTTGAAGCTCTTCCTGTTCCTTTGTAATGGTAGCTAGCATTTCCTCTAGCTGCTGGAGTCTTTCGATAGAAGGGCCAAATTCATTGCTGCGAACAAGATACTCCTGCCATTCTTGCTCTAGCTCTCGAATTCTCTCTAGCTTTTGATTAATAGCAGGTTTCTTTCCAGAAGGTTTAAATAGCGTCCCCATTTCCTTTGCAAAAATTGTTTCCACATTAGCCAAGGTATCGACCCCGGTAGTACCTGAAGAAATAAGCGTGCGTGTAAGCTCTTCCTCTGTCATTTTTTCCAATCCCTGCAACTGAAATAAAGTAAAGGAGTAAATAGCCTCCATATCCTGACGAGAATAGCCATTCAATAATTGTTGAAGCTCTCTTTCCCCGCCCCGTGTCCCATTTGGATAGTACAGCGTGACATCTCCACTTGCCTTTCCCCTTACCCGTTCTACCTCGACTATTTGTCCATCTGCATCTAGAAGGGTGATTTTTCCACCGTATGTAGCACCGCTTCTCGGCTCATAGCGTAACAGCTGTGAATTTCGTTGAGGAAATCCAAATAAAATATGAAGAATAAATTGCTGTATAGTAGATTTACCGGCCTCATTGTCCCCCAAAAATACATTCATCCCATCATGAAGTTCAATTTGCAGATTTTCATGCTTTCCAAAGCCATAAATATGGAGCTTTTGTAACTTCATACTCTTATATTCTCCTTTCTAATGTCTTGGATAAAGCTTCCTCTGCTTCTGTTATTATTTCCTCTATGAATGTATCATCTGCTTTTGGTAAATACCTACTTCCCTTAGGATGCTGGTATAATTCCTTCAGCACTTGCTTCCAATCCTCCACATCCCACTCTTCCATAATGGATAAGATTATCGACGTTTCCTTGTTGTTAGCAAACGAGTTTTGGATATGCAAGTCAGTTATAATTAAAAAGCCGTTCTCCAGATTTGTTCCCTCTTGTATAATTTGAAGCCATTCCTCTTTTGACGATCCTTGTATAAGTTCAAATGTCTCCTCATCTATATTTGTTAGTTTTATTTCTACAATAGCGCTTCCATATTGTTTTCCATACGATTGGAGCGATTGATCAATTTTCTCCAACAGCTCGTTTGCATGGATAATACCCTTGCATGAAACCTCTACTTCATCATATAGAAATGCAGAAGAAGGAAGAAATTCTAAGGTAGCCTTTTGCTTGGAGAGTGTTACCTCATAAAATCCCTTGAGCCCTTTTTCCTTTCGATGCCTGCTTTGTAGATTGCCAGGATAAACAATCGGCGGATCAGCATGTAAGAGCTGACGCTTATGTATATGACCTAACGCCCAATAATGGTATTGTTTCTCTAGCAAGTCACTCACTCGAAAAGGAGCATATACATCATGCTCTTGATCGCCTTCCACACTGCCATGCAGCATTCCGATATGAAAATCTTCCCCCTGTGCTGTTGGATACTGAAGATGCATCGGTTCCTTCATATGCCTTTCTTTATAGCTAAAGCTAGATACATGTACTTTCTGCCCTCTTACAGTTATTGTTTTTGTCTCAACCTGCTCCGGAAACATATGAACATTTCCAGGCAATTGAAAACGAACCCAGCTGCCACTCAAGTGATCATGGTTCCCATGACATAGAAAGACAGGAATATCTTCCTTATGGAGCTTCTCCATCCCTTGTTGAAAAATATGCTGGGCACGTAGACTGCGGTTTTCCCCATCGTAGATATCTCCCGCTATTAATACAAAATCCGGTTTACTTTTTACCGCATAGTCGATCAAACGTTGAAAAGCCTGAAAGGTGCTTTCTCTCACTTCTATCCATCTTTCCTTTGGAATCGAAGAAATGCCCTTAAACGGACTATCTAGGTGTAAATCTGCTGCATGAAGAAATCGTATTTCTTCCATTCCAAGCACCTCTCTAAAACAGAATATTTGTTCTTATTTTATCATAGAAAAAAGACTATAGACAACCGTCTACAGTCTTAAGCATGCCCTTGCTCTTTTTTTATTTGCTTCAAGCTTACAAGTAAGCCAAATGTTCCAGCTGTCATGGTAGGTGGTAAGCTAAAAATTAAGAATTTCCAATTTCCCGTCACGTAGGACACTCCGACGAAAAAAAGTGGGGTACCTATTAATACGATAAGGGAAACAATTAATCCTATTTTATTATTGTTGCTTACAACTATCTCTTCCCTTTGTGCGAGAATTGAGCCAATCAGATAAGACACCATATGAATCACCCATAGCCCCGTCATCAAGAAGAAGGAAAGACCCGGCCCCTCCATGAAGATGATAACTAACCATACAAGCAGCATCGCCACCGTAGTTACAATCCACGAAAATGATCTTGCTTTACTTTGTATTTCTTGATAACGCTCATCAAACCATCTCTTTTTCTTCCCAATCCTATGATTTATAATAGCCACGATTGAAATAATCACAATTGCTAATGGCAACCCAATTAAAAATGATAACCAATCAAACCCCTCATGCATCCCCTTCATCCTCCTCGTAAACGAATAAGTCTTCTATCGTACAACCAAACAATCTAGACAGCTTGAAGGCCAATGTAATCGACGGATTATACTTCCCTCTCTCCAAAGAGATAATCGTTTGTCTAGACACGTTTAATTTCTCCGAAAGCTCATCCTGCGTCATCCCCATTTCCGTACGCTTCTCTCGGACGAAATTCTCCACTACTTCCCCTCCTTTAATTGTAAAGCTAACTTTACGTAAAGTTTACTTTACTTTCAGTATAATTGTCAAGCAGACTTTACATTTTGTTTTTTAAATTTTTTATGTATAATGAATTTAAGAACATTAAAGGGGTGTTTGTAGAATGAAAGCATACAAGTTCACAGCGTTTGAACCAACAGGGGAGTTAATCATCGAAGAAACTTGGAACTTCGAAAATGATGAGGAAGCAAAAAGAAAAGGCGAGGATGTTATAGCAGAAAAGGGCTTTTCTAATAAAACCCATCGCTTAGTAAACAGTTCTGGCAAACTAGTATTATTCCACGTATAAGAGAGTAGGGACCGCCTGATTTGGGCGGTTTTTTTATGCCCACAGTGGGTATGTTGTAAAAATGAACCACAATGTTGTAAAAACTACTTACTATGTTGTAAAAACCACTCAATATGTTGTAATTTTTGGCAACAATGTTGTAATAATAATCGGCCATAAAAAGAATGTCGTAATAACCAGCCAGAATGTCGTAAAAATAGAGGGCTAAGTCGTAAAAATACACCCATAAGTCGTAAAATCAGCTAGCCAACAGCTACGTGGAATCCAAGTGTAAAATTAAGACATTATGTTGTATAAAAAGAGAGCAACCAAAGCTGCTCTCTTCACACATCTTATTCCACCCAATTCCAATAATCTATATCTCCAAGCTGTTCTTCGTGGATTTCCTCCACTTCTCTCAACTTTAATAGCTCCTTGACTGGTCCTGTCACCACAGCTCCGTATACTTGGAAGCCTTCATTCTTTAGATATTCGTATCTTTCCTGTAATAAATCAGTCTGTAGGAATGTTTCTGCTAATCCTTTTCTATCTGTTAACATGCGTTCCATATTGTCTACCATTGCTTGTTCGCTTTCCTTTATGGTTTCTTTAGAAAGCCAAGGAGCCATAGAGCCTGATTGAAACTGGTCATCGGTAATTCGGGAACCTGCAAGTCCCCATGGTTTTCTCAGCGATACAATCGTATCAGAAGCAGAGAGTCCTTCATTAGCGTTTCCAACCTCCCCCATGTATAGTGACATCCAAAGAATATCTAAATCATAAGGCTCCAAAAGAGTTACCACTTCTTCAGGCGTATAATAATCATTTAAAGAGAATGCTAGCTGAGCAACATTTCCCTCATGAATCATCTCGAGTCTTTCCCACACTTGCTCTCTTGAGATCACATCCGACTTTACACCAGTCTCAGGATTATACGGCAAATTAAAAGACAGCTGTTCCTCTGTAACATTAGGATCCTCTTCCATACTAGTCAAAGAGCTTAATAAAGGTTTCCTTACATGCATCGTGGATACGTGCTGCTCCTCCTTACCAATTCTCTTTAATAAAGGCATGTCAATTTTTTGAGTAAGCAGGGGAGATATATTATTAGCGGCCATAGAGCTAAGATTAGTTGTGACACCAGGCATTGTCCAATCAATAGCCAGCTGCAAGTAATGTTCTGTCTGATCTTTTACTTTTGTCTCATGATATATAATCGATACCGCTATCATATAAACTGCATACACTAAAAATATCCCTAGGAGCACTCTTATAACCTGCAGTGATAGCTTCCAAGAAAATCTCTTTTTATGCTTTTGTACTATTTGCCGTGCTTTTTCTTCATTCATTTCCATCATTTCCACCTCATTTAAAATCTTTCCCATGTCTTTCTGCTAACTGTTTGAATCTTCGTCTTGCTCGATGTATAGATATCTTTACTTGATCTATCGATAAATCTAACGTTTCTGCTATTTCTTCATAAGAAAACATCTCGTATTCTCGTAAATGAAGGATGCTTCGATAGTTTTCTGGAAGCAGAGTAGCAACGTCCTGAATGTCTTCGGCAACTTCCTGCTTATCAAGCTGGTCCTCCGGTACTCCATAAGGACTCACCATTCCTTCTACCAAGTGATTAGAAAAGGGAACCCACTTCCACCTTTTCCTTTTTCGCCATTCGTCCAAATATGTATTTCTCGCAACCTTGTATAACCAGCTTTTCACCTGTCCCCCCTCATAGACATCCAAGGAAAGGGTCGCCCGATAAAACGTTTCCTGCGTAAGTTCTTCGGCTAACGATTCTGAGCCAGAGAGCTTCCAAAGATAATAGTAGAGAGGCTTGGCATAGGCTAGATAGATTTCTTCTAGCTCGTCTTGTCTCTTTTTCTTCAATTCCTTGCCTCCCTTCCTACCTAAAACGTCCGACTTCCTATTTTGTTACAGTATAAATGAAAAACTTTTCCAAAAAAAATAAAAAAGAGCTTGAAAAAATATCTCAAGCTCCAACATTCTAATGTGCTAATCCATATAAACCTTCTCACTAGGCTCCTTTAATTCCTTAAAGACCCACTCTATTTGAGAAAGCGTGTTTCGTTCCTCTGACAAAATGGGAAGCTCGTCCTCTGCAAAGAAAGCAACTTCTGCCGTTTCTATACCGGAGAGGGCCTGTCCCCCAATTATCTCGCAGTGAATGAACATTTTGTACACATGATAAGGGGAAGGGGGATGAGGATGACATTTCTTATCCATTATGCCTAGCAATTTGACAACTTGGACATCAAAGCCGGATTCCTCTTTTACCTCTTTCACCGCTACCTCGCTTGGTGTACAACCAATATCTGCCCAGCCACCTGGTAGTGCCCAAGCTCCATCGGCATTTTCCTTTACAAATAATAGTTTGTTTTCCTGTAGCACTGCTACTCTGATATCTACTTTCGGGGTGGCGTATCCCGTTTCATTAGCAAAAAGCTCTCGAACGATCTGTTTATCCATAGAGGATTGCAATGCCAGCATCTCTACACTTATTTCACGTATCATTTCAAATCTTTCTAGATCATAGACGTCCTTTGAGTAGGTTAAACCAGCCTGCGCTATCGCTTGGAGCTGCTTTGTCCACTCTAGCCATTTTTCATCCATTTTATTTACCCTTAAATACAGGCATTCGCTTTTCCACAAATGCTTTAATTCCTTCTAAATGGTCCTCTGTCTGTCTCATGGCTGTTTGCATTTTTGCTTCTTGCTCCAATACCAAGTCTAATTCTTTTAGCTTCGTCGTATGTAAAATCTCCTTGGAGGCAAGCATTGCAGCAACTGGTGAGTCGATTAGCTTATAAGCATAAGACTGTGCTGTTGCATAGCCTAGCCCCTCGGACGCAACTTCATCGACTAAGCCCATTTTTTGTGCTTCTTTCCCCGTAAACTTCTGACCACTCCACATGAGCTGCTTTGCCTTCGGGATACCTACTCTCTCCTTCAAGAAAAAGTGACCACCACCATCTGGTACTAGTCCTATTCCAATAAAGTTCATCGCTAGCTTACTCGTTTCCTCTGCAATGATGATATCGCAGCCTAAAACCATACTAAACCCTAATCCTGCAGCTGCTCCATGTACTGAAGCAATAGTGATTTGTGGAAGGGTATACAAAGATTTTGCAATTCGAGTTAAATAAGTCATGGCAAGCTTCATATCCAATGGATTTCCTGGATCAAGCATTGCCTTAATATCTCCCCCTGCAGAAAAAGCTCTACCTTCCCCTTTGATAATTAAGACCTGGATACCCTGTTCATTCTTGAATGTTTCCAGACAATCAGCCAGTTCCTTCATCATCACTTCGTTCATGGCATTCATCGCTTCAGGTCTATTTAATGTGAGGGTTGCAATACGTCCCTCTTTTTCCACTAGTAAACTTTGATACATCTTGTTCTCCCCTTTAGTCAATCTAAATGACCAGTCCACTCTCAGAATAAAATATGAATAGTCATTCATTTTACTATTCGCCAAAAGTCATTGTAATCCTCTTAAAAATAGAATTTCTCTCAGAGAAACTTAGTGATAGATTGATGGATGGGTTTGGCGAGCGATCGCAACATGACCGAGCAATAAAGGTCACTTTTCGAGCAGTACACCCGCCGTTCCGCGCAGTAGCGTCCTCTTTCCGAGCAGTAGATGCTCACTACCGAGCATTAGCCCTAATTTACCGCACGATAACTTCCTTCTATCGAACGATAGAGCGCCGTCCCACAGTATTCTCCTCGCCAAAACCTCACTTCTATTTTAAGCACAAAAAAGCTGCCAGATATTTCATCTGGCAGCCAGGGAATAACTCTTTAGATTCCTTCGTATAGCTCTTGAACTGGTTTGATTAACACTCGGTTAACCTCTTCAATTAATTGGCTTAGCGCCATTTCAGCTTGAAGCATCCCAAAGATTTTTTCGTTTCCTTGTGCTAGCTGGGCAGTCTTTTGAGCATATTCAAGCTCTTCTCCGCTAATTTCTTCGCCTTGCATTTGTTTTTCTTGCAAGGACAATTGGATTTTACGGAAGCTTTGGAATAATGCTAGAGCATCTGGGTCTTCCTTAACAGCTGCAACAGCTGCCTTTACATTTGCAAACTCCGTAGTTTGTCGTAGGCTACTTTCTAATTTGTTAATGTCGTCGTAAATATTAATCATGAACGTTATCTCCTTTTGCAGCCATGCTAAATCAACATAACTTTATTTTTAAGTCGTTAAAATAACGATTATTCCTTGGATGATCCCTATTAATCCCCCAAGCACTCCACCTAATACCGTGATCATTTTAAATTCACGTTTAGAAATTCCTAACACGATTTCTTCTAATCTCGCAACAGGGAAGGAATCCACTTGTTCTTTTACCATGTCCTCAATCTTCATTCGTCGTAGAACTTCTTCGAGCTTGCTCTCCGCTTCTTTAAAAGCAAGATCAGTCAAGGTAGGAACAAATTTCGTTTCAGACCAAACACTTGCAGACGGGAAGTAGTGAGAAATTGTGTAATTCATTCTCTCCTCTACCGCAAGCTGGTCACGTAAGTATACCTTAACATTTTGTACGACAGGTTCAAAGTCAAAGCCATCCACCATTTCTGAAATAGGGCGATCCTTCAGCTTTTCCCACTCGTCATGGACAATGCGTTCTAGCATTTCTTTTGTTCCTGGTGCCTTTATAAATTTGATAATCTCAGGTTGTAGCTTTCCAACGAGTGAATGGGAATCTCCCATAAACATTTGAATCATGTTACCAATTGTACCTTTCGTGGAAAGGAAATCATCAATTAGTCTCTTTACTGTTCTTGTCCCTTCTTCCGAGCGGAAAAAATCCTCGCCCTTTTGCAGGATATACACCACAATATCTTCTATCTTTTGATCTGCCTTCTCCTGCCAGCTTAATGGAGTTATTTGACGAATAGTTTCATTCTCTAATTTTCTCTTTAATTTATGAAACTGACTGTCAACCTGCTCGTCTAGCTTTTCATTTACCATCAAGGAAACCGACTCTATATTACTAGCCTTTAACCAATCAGTAATCGTTTTATCTGATTCCCAAATCTTTTCTTTTAATTGATTGGAAATAAAGGAATTGGCCTTATTTCTCATTTCATCATTAAAATATTTTTTTCGAAATATCTCTGGGGTTAATAAATGATTGATGACTGTTTTCCCTAATTGTGTGGCAAGCTCATCTCTTCTTTTGGGAATTAAACCTGGTGTGAAGGGAACTCTCCAGTTTCCTATATATTTTGCCTCGTGAGGGCGGAATAGCATTTGGATTGCAAAGTGGTTGGTCACCGCTCCTATCGCTGCTCCTACTAAAGCCATAAATGTGATTGTCCATATATATTGCATAATTTCACCTTTTTCCTCTAGCTTATAGCTTATTATAGCAGAGGTGATGAAAACACTAAAATAATTTAGAGCGCATTATACATCATGGAAAATCGTATGGCATGCTCTGTCTCGTCGTGCATTGCCAAAAATAAAGGCGCATAGGCCTGTTGAATCGGTATTTGAAGTAGCATTTCCTTATAAAGCTCGGACGCATCCAGCTCATCCTTAACGGCTTGCTTTGCATAAGCTTTTAAATCTGGACAAGGAGGTCCTTTTTTTACATTTTGAACATAGCTGCCAGTTAACATATAATGGAGTTGTTGGAACATTTCATAATGACTTTTTTCATCCTCTAAGGCATGTTCAATGAATCCCTTCCAAAAAGGATCGTCCGTCATCTTAGACATTTCCTGATAAAAGTAATAAGATGCGTACTCATCCTGTATTGCTTGTTCCAATTTTTTGATAAACAAATAGATGCTCCTTCACTAGTCATTTATCCTAGTGTATGCTTGCAAATTCTGTCACATGAAAGGTTGTTTACAATGCTTCAACACTTTAGCTTTAAATCTCTCTATGATAATGGACAACTGCCGGGCTGGTCTGTCTCCTTTTTTTATAAGCATGTTAGATATTCTGCTGAATATGAGCCTGATGGCACCATTAACTGGATTGGTGAAACACCTCCAGACGAGGAAGCTGTTAAAAAGATGATCCATGAATTAATGCTTTTCCATGTATATGATTAAGAAAAATTGAATTTCTCATGAAAAAATGAAAAGCACATTTGATTTTATAGGTTGAATAAAATCAAATGTGCTTTCTCACTTTAAATGATAGTTTTCACTTGATAGCTTTTTGTTTCAATCCACGGCTCTGGCGGACGGCCTCCATATGCCACTTCACTGTCTCCTATATTCTTAATCTCAATCCATGATTCTGGTGGGCGACCTCCATACGATAACTCCGTAAATTGAAACCCAGTGAAAAATAAAGAAGCGACAAACAAAATGGTTAACGACATTTTAAACTTTTCCCTTATCCAGTACACCCCTAGTTTCTTCATGTAGTTTTTTTCTTTTTTCCATAAGTTTACTCATTACTTCCATCATTTTTTCCGTTTGATTTGTCTTTAAGTAGTACTTCCAAAGCTGGTAGCTATAATAGGTATATATAAGGAGGGAAAAATTATCTATTTATTTACTAGGAACTTTACCCTAATTTCCATGCTAATCTATCTTTTTTCGAACAAATAAGAAATAAAAATAGGTCGAAGCTATGATGTATAATATTCCAGTTATTGTAAAAGTATAAGCGTATCCCCAATAATATCCAAACGCCACTACAAGTCCTGTAGAAATTCCGCCTGTACTTGCCCAACCAATATTGAAAACCATCTGATTAATGGAATTTGCAAGTCCTTTGTATTTATTGTGTACGATATCCATCGCAATTGCACTTTGGATAGGATTTCCTGCATTCATGAGTGCCTGACGAAGTAAAAAGGCGATAGATGCAATAAGCAATGAGTTTGTGTAACCAGTAATAAAGAGAAAAGGAATGGATAATAGCTGAAAGGTTACTAGCGCCCTTACTTTTCCAATACGCTTCACTAGGGCAGGACCTAAAAGCATGGCAACAGCTGTCATAGCAGATCCAAGAGAAAGTATAAGTCCTATATAGGCATTCGTAGCATCAAATCGATTAGAAAAATACAAGTTAAGATAGGGAATAACGAGTCCGGAACCAGTTCCTATTAATAAGTTAGCAATTCCGAAAAGAATTATAATCTTAATATTACTTTTAAATGAAACAGGGTTTCTCTCTAAATTTTGTCCACCTGGATCTGTTATCTCCTCCACAAGAGGAGCTCGATTAATTTTAGTTAAAGGAAATAATCCTGCTGTGAATATCATTGCCCCAATAATTAGGACCAGTTTAATTGCCAATACCGGCTCTAGACCACCGATTAGCTGAAAGGCATCCGCAAGCACTCCACCTCCCAAGCTACCAACCACTCCGGCGATTGTAATCATGGAAAAGTGAATACTGAACAGATTCATCCGTTCATTTGGCTTCGAATTCTCTGCTAAAAATGGGACACCAGATACTTGCACTAAGGCCATAAAAAGTCCTGTAAAAAACGCAGCCCCAACCAAAGAACCCTCCCCCACTACTAGACTTCTGATATATAAAGTCCCAGCAGTAAGGATGGTGCCAATGATGATAATCTCTCTCCTACCAAGCCGGTCACTAAGATATCCTGCCGGCACCAGCATAATGGCGGATGCTAAAGAGGTCATGGAAATGATGTTTCCATTCATTGTTTCTGGGAAACCAAGCTCTTTAATATATAAATTGTACATAACTGAAAAAACACCCATCCCAATTTGAATGAGTATATTTGCAAGCATAAACATCTGTATATTTCGTGGGAAAGCAATTATTTTTCTCTTCCAATCAGTAAGCCAATTAAACATCATCAACCATCCCTATATTTCGATAATCTAAATATACGATTTTCGTTACAAAAAGAGAAGTACTATTTACACGATGTGCTTAAATAGGGAAAACCCCACAGGCTTATATAGCGTGTGGGGTAACTCCTGCTTGCAACTTATACATTTGTTCATATCGACCCTTAAGCTCTAACAGCTCCTCGTGCGATCCACTCTCGACAATTTCTCCGCGATCAAGCACTAATATGCGATCTGCATTTTTAATCGTAGATAATCGGTGGGCGATGATAAAGGTCGTTCTTCCCTTCTTTAATACATCCATTGCATGCTGAATGATTTCCTCTGTTTCCGTATCAATATTGGAAGTAGCCTCATCTAAAATAAGAATTGCTGGATCAAAGGCTAATGCTCTTGCAAAAGATATCAGCTGCCTTTGTCCAGATGATAGCGTACTTCCCTTTTCAATAACAGGCTCATCCAGACCCTTTTCCAAGTTCTTCAGCACCCTGTCACCTCCGACAGCTGCTAATGATTCCTCTACTTTCTCACGCGTAATTCGAGGGTCATTTAGGCTGACGTTAGAGGCAATGGTGCCAGAAAATAAATATGGATCCTGTAAAACAATCCCCATGTGCTCTCGGATAGTCTGTCTCGGAAGACTAGTAATATCTATCCCATCAATTAATATCTTACCTTTCGTAGGATCATAAAAACGAAATAGCAAATTCATAATAGAGCTTTTCCCTGAACCAGTGTGACCAACAAGTGCGATTGTCTCGCCTTTATTGGCTTGAAAGGATAAGTTTTTTAATACATATTCTTCCTTTTTATATGCAAAGGAAACATTTTGAAATGCTACATTTCCTTCGTATCGTGGCATTCTTTGGTCCGATACGTTTTCTCCTTCTTCATCCAACAGCTCAAAAACTCGTTTACCTGCTACCAATGATCTCTCTAATTGAGAGAATTGGCTAACGATCCCGTTAATCGGATTGAAAAGCCGAGTTATATAATCAACAAAGGCATAAAGTAAGCCGGCAGATATAATCGTACCTGGCTCCATGGACTGGCTTCCAAAAAAGAAGATAAATACAGCAAAGGTCATGGAGCGCAATACTTGCACTAGATTAAAGGAGGTTGCCGAGTCTAAGGTTAATAGCTTTCTTTGATACGTATAATGCTCATGATTCATTTCTTCGAATTCACGGTCCATCTGCTTTTCACGTTTGAATGCTTGAATGATAGACATACCTTGAATTGATTCATTTAACATTGCATTCATATCCGCAATTTTCGTACGGACGATATGGTTATACTTAGATGCATACTTTCGGTAACCAATCATCCAGATATAGACGATTGGTAGAACGAATAACGCCAAAGCAGCCATTCTAACATCTAAGATGAATAAAGCGGTATATACTCCAATGATGGAAATGATGCTGGTTGCAAATTGAGACAGAACCTGAACATACAGATTTCGAATAGCTTCTGTATCGTTTGTAACCCTTGCCACTACCTTTCCCGCTGGGAGATTATCAAAATATTGAATAGATAACCGTTGGATATGCTCGAATACATCATTTCGCAATCTCTGGACCACACGATTGGCACCAACTTGCAGGTTAATGAACATGAAATATCGAAACACCGCTGTGACAATAGATAGGCCAAAAAATACACTGAGCAGTATAATGATTGGACGAATTTGAATTGCTCCATCTGTAATATAGTTATCAATAATATACATAGCAATAAAAGGTCCAGTTAAATCTGCAATTACTGCAATCGTTAAAAATAGTAGTCCAAGCAATATTGGCTTTTTATAAATTAATGCGTAATGGGTAAGTCTTTTTCCTGTACTCATTACGACACCCCCTCAAGCTGTTGACGATTGTATTGTTCCTTGTACCAGCCTTGCTTCTGCAATAACTCTTCGTGGGTACCTTCTTCTATAATTACCCCTTCATCTAGTACAATGATGTGGTCTGCATGCTGTATAGCAGATAAACGATGCGTCGTGATAATAGTTGTTTTTCCTTGTCGTTCATTTTGAATATTTTCTATAATTTTTGCCTCTGTCTTTGCATCAACAGCTGACAAGGAATCATCGAGCATCAATATTTCTGGATCCTTTATTAAAGCCCTAGCAATAGAAACACGCTGCTTTTGACCACCTGATAAAGAAACTCCCTTTTCACCAACAAGCGTTTCCAAGCCCATCGGCAAATTTTCTAAATCCTTTTCAAAATGAGCAAGTCGTATAGCCTCTTGGAGATCTTCTTCCGTAGCATGATCTTTACCAAAAAGGATATTTTGTCGAATTGTTCTAGAAAATAAAACATGATCCTGTGGGACATATCCTATCCACTCTAAAACCTGTTCCTTGCTTTGTTCTGTTATTTCTGTTCCTCCAATAGTCAGCTTCCCAGTACCCATCGGATACTCTTTCAATAGCTGCTTCATAAAGGTTGTTTTTCCTGCTCCTGTTTTCCCAACAATTCCAAGCGTCTGCCCTTTTTCTAATTGAACACGTATATTTTCAAGATTCTTCACTTGAGACAGCGGATACTGGAATCCTACTTGTTCAAAGCCAATACCCTGAACCTCTTCCAAAACTACCGGTCTTCCTGGATCCTTTACATCTGCTTCGTAATGGAGTGTTTCTTGTACACGGTCAAGAGAAGCATTTCCTCTTTGCATGACATTGATTAGCTCCCCTATCGCAAACATCGGCCAGATAGCCATTCCTAAGTAAACATTAAATGTGATTAAGTTTCCTACAGTCATCTCACCTTTAGAAACTAGATAAGCACCATATCCTAATGCCACTACATAGCTGATTCCGGTGCCGACTTTGGTAATTGGTCCAAAAAGTGCATCAATCCGTTCTACTACCATGTTCTTCTGATAGACCTCTTCACTCATATCAGAAAACTTCTTTTCATCCGCTCTTTCCTGGACATATGCTCTAATGACCCGTACGCCAGCCACTGACTCCAGCACCCTGTCATTTAAATCACCGAATGCATCTTGTGCAACCATATACTTTTCATGAATAATCTTCCCTAAATACTGCATGATGATAGCAAGAACAGGTATTGGTAATAGCGCAAAAAAGGTAAGTTTCCATGAAATAAGAAATCCCATTGCTAAGATGAGCGCTGCCATATACATCGTAGAGTCAATTAGCGTCATGATTCCGAATCCAGCTGTAGTAGATACAGCGTTTAAGTCATTCGTTGCACGTGCCATTAAATCTCCTGTACGATTTTTTTCATAAAAGGTTGGTGTCATACTAAGAAATTTACGGTTTAGCCTTGTTCGTAAAATCTTTTCAATCTCAATGGAGCCTCCGAAAAGCTGGTATTGCCAAATAAAATTCAATACATAGCCAATCAAAATAAGCCCGATAAAATAGAGTACATATTGTGTCAATTGTTCACCAGTCATGCTTCCAGAAGTGATGACATCTATTGCTCCCCCAACGAGCCAAGGAGGTATAATTTCGATTGCACTCGCCACAATAAGAAACATAATCGCTACTGTATAGCGTATCCAATGCTCTCTAAAAAACCATTTCAACTTAAATAAAACCGAAAACATATAAATTCCCTCATTTCTTTTCTAACCATGTATAGAAGATGGCTATCCACCTTCAAGCGATTCCTTTATTAATAGCTGTTTTGTACGTTGAACAATCATTATCCAACTCCCCTTTCTTTTATCACTGACAAATGGAAAAGAAAACACAAAAAAAGCGCATACCTATCACGGTAAGCACTTAAAAATAGACACAAATATAAAAAGTCTTTTTAAAGTGATTGTACGCTATAGGGAGGATATGAAAAATTTATTCTGTTTACTGAAACTTTCGATACACGAATCATTTTACATACCTCCCTTTCCATTTGTTTAGTGTCATTCAACTTTATCATACACAAAAAATAAATGTCAATACTTTTTGAATTTTTTAAACCTTGAATTTTTTCGGTGAAACGTTTCTGGAAACAGCAGAGTTAATAACGTATAGCATTGACGCATTAAATAATAAATTCCTTTAATCCTTCATAATGCTACAAAAAGGAAAATTTTTTACCGTAGCTTTCCACTTGTCCTAAAAATGAGTACCTAATACATCCTCGAAGAATGATTTGTATTTTTTATTTAGATAATTTATTATTAAAAACAGAAACTATTTTTTAGAAAACAGGAGGTGTACACTTTGTTCTACCCCTCATTTGGGTTAGGGACAAAGTAATTAGTTGGACATAGCCATACGGTTGACAGCTTTTGCTGTCTTAATCGCACTCACTGCATTTTTCGTTGCAAGTGAGTTCGCAATAGTGAAAGTAAGGACTACAAGAATAGATCAGCTTGTAGCGGAAGGTAACAGGAGAGCAATAACTGCCAAAAGAGTTGTTTCTAACTTAGATGAGTACCTGTCAGCCTGCCAGTTAGGTATTACTATAACTGCTTTAGGATTAGGGTGGTTAGGAGAGCCTACTGTAGAAGCAATACTACATCCAGCATTCGAATATTTTGAGCTTCCTGAAACTGTAGCTTCATTCCTATCCTTTATTATTGCGTTCTCCATTGTAACGTATATCCATGTAGTAGTTGGAGAATTAACCCCTAAAACATTTGCTATACAACGATCTGAACAAATTACTTTGGCTGTTGCCAAGCCTCTAGTCATCTTTGATAAGATAATGTATCCAGTGATCCATGGAATGAATGGATCTGCAAGGTTCTTAGCTACCAAAGTGTTTGGATTAGAAGCTGTTTCAGAATCCGATGTAGCCCATTCAGAGGAAGAATTACGAATGATTCTTTCCGATAGTTTAAAAGGTGGAGAAATCAATCAAGCAGAGTACAAGTATGTGAATAAAATTTTCGAATTTGATGATAGGATAGCCAAAGAAATAATGGTCCCAAGAACTGAAATTACTTCTATTGATAAGGACTTAACACTTAGTGAAGTTTTTGAAGTAGTAGGCGTAGAGCAATACACAAGGTACCCTGTAACTGATGGAGACAAGGATCATATTATCGGTCTTGTTAATATGAAGAACTTACTTACAGCCTTCATTAGAGACCCTGCAAATGCATCTACTCCCGTCAGTGACTACATGCAACCAATCATTCGAGTAATTGAAAACATGCCGATTGCTGATTTATTACTTAAAATCCAACGTGAACGTATTCATATGGCCATTTTGATGGACGAATACGGCGGTACATCTGGATTAGTCACAATTGAAGATATTATCGAAGAAATTGTTGGTGATATCCGAGATGAATTTGATACAGATGAACTGCCTGAGGTTCAAAAAATAGAAGAAAACCATTATATCATTGATGCGAAGATGCTAATTGAAAATGTGAACGATTTACTTGGCATCCACATCGACGAAGAGGATATCGATACCATCGGCGGATGGTTTATGACAAGAAGCTTTGATGTAGTAAACGGTGAAAAGCTAGAAGAGCAAGGATATGAATTTGTTGTCAAAGAGATCGATGGACATCATATTCAATACCTAGAAATCACCAAGATCCCTACCGTTGAGGAAAAAGAAGAAACGGACCAAACAGAAGAATAGCACATTTTTCTGCCCCATAAATGTTAGGGTCACCTAATATTTATGGGGTTTTTGTATATTTCCTATGATAAACTGACCCTATACCATATTATGTATTGTGTGGTAATGGTTTTCTATATTAGAGGAGAGATTAGCAATGCTGAAAGTTAGACCTTTAGAGGAAAGAGACTATGAATTGATTACGGAGGCTGAAAGGGTAATAGAAAAGAATTATAGGTTTGAGCGCCATCATATTGGAGCAGCAGTTAGGACGACATCTGGCCAAATTTTTTCAGCAGTTCATGTGGAAGCAAATGTAGGAAGAATCACTGTTTGTGGAGAAGCAATGGCGATTGGCAAGTCAATTTCTGAAGGGGAACATGAATTTGAAACTATCGTAGCAGTTGCACACCCTCATCCACATGAGAATATCGATAAATGCTGGGTGGTTGCTCCTTGTGGCATGTGTCGGGAGTTAATTAGCGATTATGGTGCAGAAACACAGGTCATCATACCGTATCAGGGTGAATTAGTGAAGTGTAATATTCTAGAGCTATTACCTGAAAAGTATACGAGTGATTTAGAATAAAAACCAAAAGAATGTGGGACAAAACAAGTGAAAAGTACTCATGATTATTCATAATCATAAGTGCTTTGGTTCTCCGCTGTCTCGGACGCTTTCCGCTAGCAACAGGATGTAGGTCAGGAAAATTTGTCACACCATGTGATCTTCTCAGTTTTCCCTACCAAAAATAATGTTTTTAGTAGGGAATAGTTTTGTCAGAGCTTTTTTTCTTTTCCTGTCTACTCGATACTCAATCTTCTTTACAGTCCACTCGGCTCTGTCAAGCCATGCTTTACTGCATATAATGCCGCTTGGGTGCGATCTTGTACCTCTAGCTTAGTAAAGATATTCGAAATATGGGTCTTAACGGTTTTTTCTGTTACAAATAAAGAAGAAGCAATCTCCTTATTGCTTTTTCCCTTCGTCAATTCTGCAAGGACATCTTGTTCCCTTGGAGTCAAAGGAGATTTATCATGTGGAAGCATTTCACCCGGACCCAGCTCTATTTGTGTAGTTGCTTCTGGATGCAGCGTATTTTCTCCACGCATTAGCTTACGGATAGCTTCCGCTAGTTCATCAGGCTCGATATCCTTCAGCTGATAGCCTGCTGCTCCTGCCTTCAAAGCAGGAATAACATGATCCCTATCTGAAAAGCTGGTAAGCATAAGTATATGAATTCCTGGATATTTACTTTTAATTCTCTTTGTCGCTTGAATACCATCCATCTCTGGCATGATTAAATCCATTAAAATAACATCTGGCTTCAGCTTTTCTGTCATGTCGATGGCTTCTTTCCCGTTAACTGCTTCTCCTACAATATCCATGTCCTTTTGTGTCTTCAGAAAAAACATTAACCCACGTCTAACAACATGATGATCATCTACAATCAGAATGCGAATCATTTTTATGCCCCCCTAATAAGGTAAACGTACCAGTATTTCTGTTCCTTTATTATCACCTGTCACCCAATCTACCGTTCCACCGACAGCAGTAGCCCTGTCTCTCATGCTCTGCAGACCAATGGAGGGTAGAATTTCAACATCATGAAAATGAAAGCCGCAGCCTTCATCTTTTATTACGAGTAGTACATCCGTAGAGGTAACAGTTAAATACACCTTCGCTTCTAGGACACCTGCATGCTTACGAATATTATTTAAGGCCTCCTGCGCAATCCGGAAAATTGTTTCCTCAATAATAGCTGGAAGATTGATAACCCCTTTCACCTGTATGTGAAGCTTTAAGCCTAACATCTCTCCATAGCCCTTCAAGCCTTCGATAATCCCAGACTCCAAGCCTCTAGGACGTAGCTGCCAAATGAGCGCTCGCATCTCCGTTAAAGCCTCTTGTGTTAAGTGCTGGATTTCTTGAAAGGTTTCTTTCACTTCCTGTTTCTCAGTCATTTCCACTCCGCCCCTAGCAGTAAGGGTTACAGAGAATAAAAGCTGATTGACCGAATCATGCAAGTCTTTTGCAAGCCTATTTCTTTCTTGCACTAATAGGACCTGTTGCTCTCGTTTGGTTAAATAAATTCTCTTAATGGCAGACCCAATTTGAAAGGCAACCGATTCTAAAAGTGCCAGCTCGCCTTCTGAAAAACGAGTTGTGTTCGGGGTAGCAACATTCAAAAGTCCAAAACGCTCCTGTCCTGACTGTAAAGGCACGGTCGCATGATGGGTAATGCCCTCCTTATGAGAGGCGTTCATTTTTCTAGCACCTTCAATACGCTGACATTCTATAATATTGGAGGCTTTGTTCAACTCTCCATTCTGGAAGCGAGATACGCACCAGCAGCCACCCTTTTGTAAATGCCTGCAATCATTCTCTGCCAAAGCCTTAGGTAGACTTTCATGGGCAATTAAGTGCTGCTTTCCTTTTTCATCAATAAAAAAAATCCAGCCTGTCTCAAAAATAGTACCTTCTAATAACTTTCGAAGAGCCCCTTGAAGCATCTGCTCCATTTCCGTCTCTTCATTTAAAAACTCGGCTATCTCTTTTAATAGTTTTATATTTGAAATCTCATTTGATTGCATATAGGTTCCTCCAGCTACTTTCCATATCCTTATTTTAGCATGTCTGAGATAGCAGAAATACTACAAGCGAGTCATACTTTTGGCTGATTCTGATGAGGGGGGGTGATGTACGAGAGGAACGCGTGGCTGTATAAGAGTAAACGGACAAAGGCCATGCTACCATTCTAAGCGAGAGTAAATCTTGGCTAACCGAGAATAAATTACCGCCGAACGAGAGTAACCCTTCTGAATGAGAGTAAACTTCCGCTAAGCGAGAGTATATCTTGTCCGAACGAGAGTAACCATCACCTGACTGAGAATAAATTGTTGCTATCCGAGAGTAAAGCCCAACAGGTCAAGGCGGACAAAGGCCATGCCCTTCTACCATTCCAACCGAGAGTAAATCTTGGCCAACCGAGAATAAATTGCCGCCGAACGAGAGTAAACCTTCTGAATGAGAGTAAACTGTGGCTATCCGAGAGTAAATCATCCCCGGGTGAGAGTAACCATCACCTGACTGAGAATAAATTACTAACAAACGAGAGTAATGGCTCGCTATCCCTATTGACCTGCTACCCGCTAGTCACGGCTGGCCAATCCCCGTCTATCCAAGTGCACCCATATAATGAATAAGCCAGACCTTTCATCCTCACATAAAAAAAGATCAAGAAGAATTGCTCCTTCTTGATCCACGAACCAATAGCTATGCAAGGTATTTATCCATTTTTATACTAAAATCACTTTTTAGGGCCTCTAGCTTAGCAATGCTTTCTTCTTCAGACTGTCCGATGACAGCGAAATAATACTTAATCTTTGGCTCCGTGCCGCTTGGTCTTACACAAACCCATGAGCCATCTGCCAAGAAATATTTGATTACGTTGGATTTAGGCAAGAAGATTTCCTCTGGGTCTCTTCCATCTACAAATGTTCTGGTAGAAGTCAAGTAATCCTCTTGGGATAATACTCTGATTCCTGCAATTTCTGTTAGAGGCTCCACACGAATCTGTTCGAGCAGATGCTGAATAGCCTTTGCACCGGCAACTCCCTTTTTCGTAACAGAAACAAGGTCTTCTAGATAGTAGCCATGTCTTTCATAGAGACCTTGCAGCACGTCTACCAAGGATAGACCTTGTTTTTTATAGTAGGCAGCCGCCTCTACAAGAGCCAGCACGCTTTGTACAGCATCCTTATCTCTTGCGAAGTCCTTTATCAGATAGCCGTAGCTTTCTTCATATCCAAATAGAAATGCAAACTCCTTTGTTGCTTCATACTGTTTGATTTTTTCTCCAATAAATTTGAAGCCTGTAAGCACATCCTCTGTACTTGCCCCATGATACTCTGCAATTACGCGGCCTAAATCAGAGGTAACAATTGTTTTGAATACTCGTCCATTTGCAGGCATTGCACCTTTTTCTTTCAAATTCGTCAAGAGATACTCTATTAAAATAGCACCGGTTTGATTGCCAGTCAGTAGACGATAGTCATCCTGTGTACGTATAGCTGCACCCACACGGTCCCCGTCTGGATCGACGGCTATCAATAAGTCTGCATCATGCTGCACACCATATTTGATGGCATATTCAAAGGCACTTTTTTCTTCCGGATTTGGCAAAACAACTGTTGGAAACTCTCCATCCGGTTCCATCTGCTCTTCCACAAAATGAATATGCTTGTACCCCGTGTCTTTTAATAAGCGTTTTACAGATGAACCGGAAGCACCGTGTAATGGAGTAAAGACTACCACTAGATTAGATGAGTTTCCTATGCCCTCATTTGCCTGTACCGTTTTCAATGCTTCTTGGTAAGCATGGTCCATCTCTTCCCCAAGGTATTCCATTAGACCGTCATTACTTATTTCATTGACAAGCGAAATAGGGTCTCCCACTTTGTTTACATAGCGGATTACCATATCTGCATCCTCTAAATTCAACTGTGCTCCATCACTGCCATATACCTTAAATCCATTATATTCTGGAGGATTGTGGCTTGCGGTTATAACAATTCCCATGAAAGCCTGTAGATAGCGAACAGAGAAGGATAGCTGAGGAGTTGTCCTAGGCTCCTGGTAAAGATAAGCCTTCACTCCGTTCGCTGCCAATGTTTCTGCAGCCTCTCTCGCAAACTCGGGAGAAAATCTTCTGCTATCATAGGCAATCACAACTCCCTGTTCCATTGCTCTTTTTCCTTGCTCATGTATGTAATTGGCTAGACCCTGGGATGCCTTACGAATCGTATAAGTGTTTATACGATTCGTTCCAGCACCAATTTCCCCCCTCATGCCTCCAGTCCCAAATTCTAAGTCACGGTAGAAGGCATCCTCCATTCTTGCCTCGTCGTTCGCAAGTAGCGCTAAATCCTTCTTCCATACTGGCTCTAAATGCTGCGCGCTATCCCATTCTTCAAATAATTGCTTATATCCCATACACCAATTCCCCATTTACTCTTTTTTATAATCGATACTATAGATATCATGACGGCGATCTTTTAGCTGCTTCACCGTACCGTCCTGTCTTTGTCGTCTAAGTATCTCCAGGTCCACATCTCCAATTAAAACCATTTCGACGTTTGGCTCTGTTTCTCCTACTATCCCGTCTCGTGCAAATTCAAAGTCAGATGGAGCAAAAATAGCTGACTGTGCATATTGAATATCCATATTTTCCGTTTGCGGAAGATTTCCAATTGTCCCGGATATTACTGTATATATTTGATTTTCTACCGCTCTTGCCTGGGCACAATATCTTACACGTAAGTAGCTTTGTCGGTCCTCTGTACAGAAAGGAGAAAAGATAATATTCGCTCCCTTGTCTGTAGCGATTCGAGCAAGCTCCGGAAATTCCATGTCGTAGCAAATCTGTATTGCTACTTTTCCGCAATCTGTATCGAATACATTCACTGTATCACCAGCGCTGATTCCCCACCATCTTCGCTCATTTGGAGTAATATGAATTTTATATTGTTTATCTATTTTACCATCTCTATGGAAAAGATAGGCAATATTATAAATTTCCTCGTTTTCCTCCTTCACAAAATGAGAACCAGCTACAATATTAATATTATAGCGAACTGCCAAATCCGAAAATAACTCCATGTATTGCGGAGTAAACTCTGTCAGTCTACGAACTGCCTGACTTGGTGAAGGTTCATCGAGGAAAGACATCAGCTGGGTTGTGAAGATTTCCGGAAAAACCACAAAGTCAGATTGCGCATCCGAAGCCACATCCACGAAATATTCCACTTGGTTTGCAAACTCATCAAAGGAATTAATTTTTCTCATCATATACTGCACCGCACAAATACGGACCGGATAGCTAGTTTTAAAATGACGCTTGGATAATGGAATATAATCAATGTTATTCCATTCCATCAATGTCGCATATTTAGCAGAAGCCACGTCATCTGGTAAGTAATTAGGATTTATACGCATTAATGTAAATCCGTTCATTAGCTGAAACGTAAGTACTGGATCATAGATTTTATGTCGTGAAACTGCTGTTACGTAATCTCTTGGCGACATCTCATTCGCATATTTATGATAATTAGGAATACGACCTCCAATAATAATCGATTTTAAATTAAATTGCCTTGCTATATCCTTACGTCCCTCATATAGTCGCTGACCAACCTTCATTCTTCTGAATTCTGGGTGTACCATTACTTCAATGCCATATAAGTTATAGCCATCAGGATTATGATTTGTTATGTAACCTGAGTCGGTAACATCCGACCAGGAATGTCGATCATCGTATTCGTCGAAATTAATTATCAAACTGGAACAGGATCCAATTATTTTTCCATCCAGTTCAGCAACCAGCTGTCCTTCCGGGAAAATAGACAGATGACTCTGTAGATGCTCTACCTTCCAAGGCTCCATCCCAGGAAAGCACAAACGAGAAATCTCCAGAATATGTTCAATATCTTCATGCTTCATTTGTCTAATGACCATACTTTTTTCAAACTTAGATAAATCAAACTCTTTTGACATGAGAACTCTCCTCTGTTGTTAGGTTATAATTATTTATTATATCTTTCTATTCCCTCAGTTAAAACAATTTACACGTTGTTTGATAAGCCTTATACTTTGAAAGAGATAAGTTATAGAAAAGGGGCTACTTATGACAAAAAAAATAGAGAATATGCTATTGTTCATGTGGTCTGTTTCACTTACCGCCACTTTAGGTTCCTTGTATTTTTCCGAAATTCGCCAGTACGAGCCCTGTGAGCTATGCTGGTATCAACGAATTTTGATGTATCCGATTGTTCTTATTCTTACTGTCGCATATATTCAAAAAAATGCTAGAATAGCAGCCACCACTCTTACCTTCTCGGTTATCGGGCTATGTATTTCGCTCTACCATTATAGTCTGCAGAAGCTAGACTTTATGGCAGAAAATGCACCAGCTTGTGGAAGGGTTGCGTGTACAGGAGAATATATTAATTATTTCGGCTTTGTTACCATTCCCTTTCTAGCACTAGTAGCATTTATACTAATTGCGATTACAAGTATCTTGGTTTTAAAGAGTATCAAGGAGGACAAATAAAATGAAAAAACTAGCCATATTTGGTGGGGTTATTATCGCAGTATTTGCATTGCTTCTCGTATTAAACAATATGAAAAATGACGATGCACTAAAGGACAATCCCTACGATAAAGATAACTTACAACAATCGACGATTGACTTACTCGACGACCCAAATTATCAAAACATCGTTTTACCTGATGAACTGGACAAAAAGATTAAAAGTGGGGAACCAGTTACCGCATACTTTTTTAGTCCAGAATGTGTGCACTGTAAAGAATTCACACCACGCCTAACACCTTTGGCAGAAGAAAATGAAATTGATATTGTGCAATACAATGTTTTAGAATATGAGCAAGGCTGGGATGACTATTCTCTAAGATCAACTCCAACTCTTGTCTATTATGAAGACGGAAAAGAAGTAAACCGAATCGAAGGTGCAGTTCCAGGTGCTACTGTTCAAGCATTCTTTGACCAAGTTGTATTAAAATAAGTAAAGATGGTCATGTCTAATGGGGACATGACCTTTTTTAAAGGAGAAATATCATGATTCATAAACTAACCTACCAAGTACAAGAAGATGGACTAACGATTGACACACTTTTACAAGAAAAATGGAAGCTTGGAAAGAAGCTTATCCATGAGCTGCGTATGCAAAAGGCGGTTTCCAATGAAAAAGGAGAGCTGCTTCAGTGGAAGCTTCCAAATAAGCAAGGCGACAAATTAGTTTTCACTTGGGAGGGAGACCAGTCTCACTATATTCCTTCTGACCACCTTCCACTTTACGTCGCTTACGAGGACGAGTACTTACTAGTAGTATCCAAGCCACGCAATATAGCGACTCATCCAAACGAAGCGAGACAAACGAATACACTGATGAATATAGTCATGAATTATTTATCCGCAAAAGGACACCACTATGCTGAGCATATTCACAGAATAGATGAAGGAACAAAAGGACTTATCGTGATTGCTAAAAATCCAATCGTAAAAGGCCAGCTTGACCGCATGATTGAAAAGAAACAAATTATCCGCACCTATGAAGCGATTGTGGAAGGAAAATTAAAAAATAATCATGGAACCATCCGTGCTTCCATCGGAAATGATCGTCATCATCCAACTCGCAAAATTGTGTCTCCATCCGGGCAAATGGCTATTACTCATTATGAGGTAGTTGGAAGGCATGACCTATTTACAAAGGTACACGCTATTTTGGAAACAGGAAGAACTCACCAAATACGTGTTCACTTTGCACATCTTGGTCATCCAATTGTAGGGGATACCTTATATGGAGCTAAAAAAACACCTACTCACACGTATGAGCTACACGCCTTTAAAGTTCAATTCAATCACCCGATCACGGGAGAAATGATTACAGTGGAGGATAAAAGATAAAGTGAAACTTTGATTGGTGGGGGTTTTCTTTCATCCCCACCAATCATTAGTTGAACCAATCGGGCTTTTAGGGACAGTTGATCTCCCACTTAGCTGTCTCATTTCTTTTGCCATCTTGAGTGGGAGTCTTACTGTCCCTTAATGCGGGATAAAAAAGAATGGTTGGGTCCAAACCTATTCCTTCCTTAAAGAATTTTTTTCGGTTTGAATTTTAATGATCAAAATTAATTTTAAGTAAGAAACTTGAGACAGCACAGCACACGCAACCGTGTGGGTGCTGTCTTGTTTTAGGAAGGAGAAACTAAGAACGTCACATCGTGTGACAACGTTTTCCTGACCAACATCCTGTTGGCCTCCGGAAAGCGTCCGACGCAGCGGAGAACCTAAGGTTCAAAAATTAACATAAGTGCTTCCCAATCGATTTGTCCCAACCTCTTTCATTAAAAAAACATATAAAAGCCTATTAAGATAATCGCAAGGTCCGCACTAGCATGAACGACCCAAGAACCTGTGAAAGAGGATACTCGCTGACAAAGATAGTTAAAGATGAAACCAACTAGGAACAGTGCAACAAGTATTAATAGCATGATTGGCAAGCTGAACCACGATTGAAAAATAGCTATATGATATAAGGCAAACAAGCCCGACGAAAATATGTAAGCTGTCTTCTTATAATGAGCACGATAAAGATTTAAGAAAATAAACCCTCTGAAAAAGAATTCCTCTAGAAACGCATTCCCAACTATAATATATATTCCTCTTAACAAAAGCTCCTGCTTGCTGAGCTGCAGCTGATTGTTAATTTCCTGAAAGTCCACCAAGTCCTTTAATAAGAAAAAAGCACCCCATATTACACCAAACGTAGCAATCGACAACACCACACTTAGCGAAAGGTTGCCCAGCCTTTTTTCTTTATTTCGCACTGATGCAAAGAACTTCCAATAGATAAATGGCAGCAAGGTAAACAAAAGAATTTTAGCTATTGTTTTTCCTTCATAGCTTACTAGCAATACTCTTTCTAAAAAATACAACACAAAACAAGCTATGATAGATGTCGAGACAATAAAAAGCACATGCTTATTCATGCTATATCAGCTCCCTTCTATAAGAAAAGGCTGACAATATATCTGCCAGCCTCTCTTATTAAAAGTTAAAATTATCAGGATCCGCTCCTGTTCTTGCGTTCATATTAAGTTCATCAATATTATTCATATCCTCAAAGGATAGCTCAAAGTCATAAATATTAATATTCTCCGCTATTCTAGATGGAGTTACTGACTTTGGTATCACGACCAAATCATGCTGTAGATGCCATCTGATGATTACTTGTGCAGGAGTTTTTCCATATTTCGAGCTAATTCTAGCTAAAGATGGTTCGTCTAATAAGCCGCCTCTAGCAAGTGGTGACCATGATGTCACAGCGATATTATGCTCTGCACAGTACTCTCGTAAATCTAATTGCGTTAACCGTGGATGACATTCCACTTGGTTTACCATTGGTTGAATGTTTGCCTTTGCAGCAATTGCCTCTAAATGATGGATATTATGATTGGACACGCCAGTGGCTCTGATTAATTTTTCTTCATACAATCTTTCAATTGCTCTATATGTATCTATGAATTTCTCTTTTACTGGCCAATGTGTTAAATATAAATCCAAGTAGTCCATTCCAAGTAAATCAAGTGATTTTTCAAATGCCTTTAACGTTTCATCATAGCCTTGATCCGTATTCCACACCTTGGTGGTAATAAAAATATCTTCTCTTTTAAGCCCAGAAGCTCTAACTGCTTCCCCAACCTGTTTTTCATTACCATATAAAGAAGCTGTATCGATGTGGCGATAGCCTGCATCTAAGGCACTAACCATTGCCTGAAAAGCTTCCTCTGGCTCTGTCATTTTATAAACACCTAGCCCAATACGAGGCATTTCCACACCATTTGCTAATCGCTTGGTTGAATTCATATGTAACTCCATTTGTGTCATCCTTTCTTGATAAGTAGAGGAACAACTGAAAAAATCAGTTGTCCTCTCTCTTTTTTAAAGGGGTAGCATCATCTGTTTGTGCAGGATCTGCTACTCGGTTGTTCTCTTCTAGCCCTTTGTTGTCGCGCATTCTTTCCATTTGCTTGCCTAAAGTCTTCACTTCATCCATATTATTTGCCATTGAACCGTTTTCTGGACCGTTTCTTAAATCAGCCATGGAAAAGATCACTCCTTTTATTATATCCTAGTAGAATTGCAAGACAGTTGCAACTTTAAGTCTTACCTGAAGCATTCTCAAAATTTACTCCTTCTAACCAACTTCGACTTCATAAATATAAGGTGTATAAATTATTTTCCCTCTATGACTGCCAACTTTGAATAGAGCGAAAACTGACACATTTAAAATGTCCATTTTATTTCATTTTTTCAGAAAGTAAGTTATACTAAAATTTAGAACATATTAAGGAGGCACTCACATGAAATTAGTACTTATTCTCGGTGTTTGTGTTGCGTTCCTAACTGCTATCTTTACTGCAGGTTATGACGACAAACCAGGTGCATCTGAAAAATAATACCAAAAACGGACGAGTCAGATGACTTCGTCCGTTTTTTTGATTTTCGTATATTCATAAGGATTATATAAGAGATAGTATCTAATGAATTAGATACTACTTCCTGGCTTTTTCTAATCTAAATTTGGATAATTTTGCTGTCTCAATGCCTCATAAATAAGAATAGCGGCAGTGTTGGATAGGTTTAGAGAGCGAATATTATCATTCATAGGGATACGAAGTGCTCGGTCAGGATGAGCCTCTATGAATTCCTTTGGAAGTCCCTTTGTTTCTCTCCCAAATATGAAGAAATGATCCTTCTCCGCATCACTGAAATCGAAAGTAGAATGAGTCTTTGCTCCAAACTTCGTAATTAGGTAATACTCAGCATTTGGATGCTTTTCAAAAAAATCATCTAGTGAATCATAATAAGTGATGTCCACATGCTCCCAATAGTCAAGACCTGCTCTTTTTAACATTTTATCATCGGTAGAAAAGCCTAATGGTCTAATTAAGTGTAACTTGGTTCCCGTCCCTGCACAGGTTCTTGCAATATTACCTGTATTTGCAGGAATCTCCGGCTGATATAATACTACATTGATACTCACGATTATCCACTTCCTAGATTTATTTTATGGCTGAATAGAATTCCAGCCCTTTCTTAATTTCCACTAAAACAAGTTCCTCTTGTTCCGTCTCTTCTGCCTGCTGTAATGCAAGCAATCCTTCAGGGGTATTAATCTTCCCGATTGCCCATGCTGCTGTTCCTCTTATGACAGGTCTCGGATCCTTTTTCAGCAACTCAATCAGTGAAGGCACCGCAGCTTCTTCTTTAAAATGTGCTAATGCAATAATAGCATTCCTTTGAATTGGATTTTTCCCTCTCCAAGCGCCTGACATATGACCGAATCTTTCCTTGAAGGTACGGTTATTCATTTCTAGTATTGGCAGCAGTAAAGGCTTGACTAGCTCGGGATCAGGTTTAAATGCTTCCTGGTGCATATTCGCTTTTCCTTTGTTTTTTGGACAAACAGTTTGGCAAGTATCACAGCCATAGATTCGATTGCCTATCTTTGCTCGAAACTCGTCAGGAACAATCGTTTTCGTTTGTGTAATAAAGGCTATACAGCGCTGGGCATTTAACTGCCCACCTTCTACTAAAGCACCGGTTGGACAAACATCAAGACAAAGACGACAATCTCCGCATTGGTCTTCCATCTGCTCGCTTGGCGCGAAAGGAATGGAGGTAATCATCTCTCCTAAATACACGTAAGAACCAAACTCAGGAGTAATAATAGAGCAATTTTTTGCACTCCAACCTATCCCTGCACGCTCTGCAACAGCACGATCGACCAGTTCTCCGGTATCCACCATAGAGCGGATCCTTGCATCTGGTATGTGAGTCAATATATATAATTCTAGAAGCGCTAGCTTTTCTCTTAGGACGGTATGGTAATCCATTCCCCAAGAAGCACGTGCAAAAATGCCTCTTCGTGCACCTTTTTTACTTTGTGGAGCGTCCTTCATTTTAGAGGGGTACGCAACAGCAATAGAGATGATACTTTGTGCTTCCTCTAATAGAAGTGTTGGTGTTGTTCTCTTATCAACATCCGGCTCTTCAAATCCTGATGCATATCCAAGCTCTTGCTGACGGATTAATCTATTTTTTAACTCTGCGAACGGAGAAACAGTCGTAAAACCAATTTTATCAATTCCAATGGATGTGGCGTATTCAATAAGATTCTGTTGAAACTGATTGATATTCACAGTGGTTCTCCCTTCTTTATGGTACACTAATATAAATTCCAACTTGAGGTGATTCTCATGATTGTAAAGCTAGATGAAGCTATCCTTCAAAAGGAGTCCAATTTTCAAATCGGCCTTCTTTATTATAACAAAATAGCGGTTTCCTCTTCCCCTCAAATGCTTAAAGGTCGCCTCCAATTATTTCAAGAACAGCTTTTCTTTGAACTAGAGGACAAGCCTGTAAACTCCTTTGAAGGAATTCAGGAATGGAGAGCTCTTTGGAAAAAGCTCGGAGCAGATCCAAACAGATACAGACCTTCTATGGAAGCAATGTACCGTAGGATTGCAAAACAAAATTATATCACACCTCTGCATTCCGCAGTAGATTTAAATAATTTTTTCTCCCTGCGCTATGAAATCCCATTAGGTATCTATGATCTCGAGCAAATAAAAGGAAATATTATCATCACCCTCGGCAATGCAGAAACAGCTTATCTTGGATTGAACGGTAGAGAAAATAATCTAAACGGGATTGTGACATTACAAGATGAAGAAGGTCCATTCGGCAGTCCATTTGTCGATTCTAAGCGGACTGTAGTCACGGAAGATACAACGTCTGCTCTCCAAGTGGTTTTTCTTAGACCTTCTATGCAAAAGGAAGCAGCTACTAAACTAGTAGAATCCATGGGTCAAATGTTTACCCAAGTTCATGGCGGAGAGGCCGAAAGTATTCTTTTAGATCATAATCAAATAGAATGGAGGATATAAATTTATGGCACCTATACTTCTTGCAGAGGCTGTGAAGCTAAAGAGTATTTTATTGAAGAGAGTACAAGAACTAGAAATAGAAATTATGCGAGTAGGCTTCACTGTTATTGAAAAAGGGACTACACCTGCTCCCCAAATAAGATCGGTAGAAGCAATAGACGTAGAAATGAATGATATTCGCTATGATATTAGAAAGCTTGATAGACTTATATATGAGGCCAACTTGCAAAACACTATTACATATAAAAAAGAGACCCTTACGATAGTGGAGGCCATTGAACTAGCCACTCAACTACGTGCTCAGGCTAGAGTGTATAAACAGCTGGGAAGCCACGACAAGGAAAAAATTCAATTCGGCTATGGAGATGGGGCTACTTATGTAGAGGTTGCTCTCTTTGAACCGGAGGAATATCGAAAAAAGGCTCTGGAGTTTGAAAAAGATGCGAATAAATTATCCGGACTGATTAACGCTAAAAACTATTCCATTACCATCGCTTTTGATGAAGAAAAATATGCTTAAACCTTGGTAAGGTGAGACTCCTTGCCAAGGCATAGTAGGAGGTCATTACAATTTAAATGATGGCAAACCAATGACCATTCACCATTTACTTTGTGACTAATAACTAATGACTGACCATTGCGATGGCAATTGACAAAACCTTAGTGATTACTGAACCTTCTGCTATGAAAAACGCTCCTTTCCTTTATTGGAGGGAGCGTTTTTATATGGTTAATTCTCAAATACCTGTGTTTCTTCCCCATTAATCATAAGTTTCCAAGCACCTTTTTTAGGGAATGTTATTTGCCCATCATAATGAAATAATCTTTGACCATTCTTAGCATTAATTAAAGGGTATCCATCATATTGAAAGCTGCTCTTCTGCAAAATTTCCTCTTCATCTGAGCTTACTAAGAGCACCTCGATATCATTCTTCTCCCGTATAGTGCTTTCTATCACTATATCTACAGATTCACCAATCGGAATTTCTTTTGGTGCATCCAACATTGTATAATGTTCTGTCTTTGGGAAAGGGGGAAGGACTTCTATTCGAAACTGTTCGAACAAATTATCCTCTACATAAAAGGAAAGCTGCCAGAACCCTTCTCTCGTAAAAGCAGGAAAGCTTGTCACAACATGCGCATCCTCACTATATAAAGCAGCAGCTAATACTCCCTTCGATAATTGAAGGGTTTCCCCATCCCCATGGACAGCCTCTACCCTGTATTCCTTCCCTACTAGTGAATCAGATTCTCCCCAATAGTTGAGCATGAGCTTTGCTCCTCGCCGCTGGTCCTCTGCCACAAAATGCTCTGGGCCTAGTATTCCTATTTTCCCCTCTATCCCTATTACATGTTGATTTCCGTCAGATAAAGGAAAAGTAGTGGCTAATGGAGCATCCAATGTGACAGTTTCTTGGGAGCGGTTTTCCAAAGTAAACAGAGTACCATTGTATTCCACCGTGAATCGAATATTTTCTATCTCATCAAATAAATTCTCCAATTCCTTCTGCGAATAATTTGCATACATACTTTCAAAGGCTATTGTATAATTATATCCCGCCTCATTAGCTGTTGTATTATAGCTTACTTTTTTTCCTTTACCATAGCTGTCCTTCGAGAAAAGATATGGGTTATCAGCTCGAAACTCTATGTTATTCCACACTTCCATTGGTACAAGCTCTTTAGAGGCTAATGATACCTCTATTCTTATTCCATGTAACTTTTCTCCTGACGTATCCATGCTTTTTTCAGAAGCTGTAACGTTAGTAATCTCCATGCTTTTTAGATTATCCTGTTCCGTTACTGAGCTTAGCCCTAATTCTGTCTCTTTCTTTAATATAGAACTGTACATAGGACTTGCTAAATAAGCAATCATTAATAGACAAGCAGCTATAACACCTATAGACAGAGGCTTTAAGAAGCTTAAACGTGTTGGCTTTGGCGCACTGCGAATACTTTGAATAACTTTTCTTTTGTCCTTCTGATTAAGAGAATGCTTTGGAAGATCTCGAAGCTGCTCCTCTAAATCATCGTGTTCTCGTTTCATATCCAAACCCCTCCGTATCCAAAATACTTCTTAGTTTTTTGAGCGAGCGATGGTACAGAACATTTACATGGTTTTCATTCGAATCTACTATTTCAGCTACTTGTTTTGAGGGTAATTCAAGGATTGCTTTTAATATAATTACCTCTTTATTTTTAGCTGGTAATCTATTAATTGCTACATATAATTCTTTATTCGACTCTACCATTAAAATTGTTTGGTCAAGACCTTCCGTATATGTTTCTTCTAACAAAGAATATTTTATTCTGCTCCAAATATTTTTCTTTCTAGACCGATCAATGACGATATTTTTAGCAATGGTTATCAACCAGGTTTTCGGATGGGCACCTTGTTTAAAGTAAGAAATCTTTTTTAGTGCACGGAGAAAAGTTTCCTGCACAAGGTCCTGAACATCCATTTTTCCCGTATAGTATACGAGGAAGCTCGTTACATCTCGCTCATATAGCTCAAACCATTCCTCTATTATCTGCCTTTCCAAGTGACCCCTCCTATCTACCTACTACTTCATTAGACGTTTTACTTCCCTTAATCTTACAAGAATTGAAGAAATAAAAAAATCAGCCATTGGATAACCAATGACTGATTAAATCTTATAATTAGTATGCTCTTCCAAACCAAACTGTGTGCTTCGATTCTTTTCCACAGTTGATGCATGTTTCTTTATGAGCAGGTGGATTGAAAGGAATGTTACGTGTTGTAAACTTCGTTTCTTCCTTCACATGCTCCTCACAAGCATCATCTCCACACCAGCCAGCTAAAATCCATCCTGGGATTTCCCCTTTTTCAGTAGAGCCTTCAATATGAGCCTTTAACTCATCTAAAGAATTTACATGTGTATGAGAATTTTCATCACGGAATGCGCGAGCTCTGTCAAGTAGACGAGTTTGCATAACAGTTAGTTCTTCTTCAATTCTACTCACAACATTTGCAATCTCTACGGATTCTTTTTCAGATAAATCGCGAGCTTTTAAAAGAACTTGATTGTTTTCTAAATCACGTGGTCCAAGTTCAATACGAACAGGTACGCCTTTTAGCTCCCACTCATTAAATTTATAGCCTGGTGATTGATCAGAGTCATCTAGCTTCACTCGAATGCCCTTTGCTTTTAGCTCTGCATAGATTTCATCTAATTTTTCAACGATTGCCGGGTTTTTCTTCCATGGACCAACTGGTACCAAGACTACTTGAGTTGGAGCAACACGTGGTGGCAGCACTAGGCCTTGCTCATCACCGTGGACCATAATTACCGACCCGATTAAGCGTGTAGAAGTTCCCCATGAGGTTGTATGCACATACTCATGCTTGTTTTCTTTATTTAAGTATTTAATATCAAATGCCTCAGCAAACTTTGTTCCAAGGTAATGAGACGTACCAGCTTGAACTGCTTTTCCATCTCTCATCATCGCCTCAATAGAATACGTATCTACCGCTCCTGCAAAGCGCTCAGAAGGTGTTTTTTGCCCATCATAGACTGGGATAGCTAAAAGACCCTCTACTACTTCTTTATAGATGTTTAGCATTTGCATCGTTTCTTTGCGAGCATCCTCTTCGTCTACGTGAGCAGTATGTCCTTCCTGCCATAGGAATTCTGATGTACGAATAAAAGGAAGTGTCTTCTTCTCCCAACGGAAAACGTTTGCCCATTGGTTGATTAATACTGGAAGATCACGATAGCTTTTAATCCAGTCAGAATATAAATGCCCGATCATCGTTTCAGAGGTTGGACGTAGTGCTAGCCTTTCTTCTAATTGCTCCCCTGCAGCCTCTGTCACCCATGGAAGCTCTGGAGAGAAGCCTTCAATATGGTCCTTTTCCTTTTGAAAGAATGACTCTGGAATAAGCATTGGGAAATAGGCATTGCGATGTCCAGTTTCTTTAAAGCGCTTGTTCATTTCCTCTTGGATATGCTCCCAGATTTCATATCCGTCTGGTTTGAAGGCAATACATCCACGTACTGGCGTATAATCCATCAAGTCTGCTTTTTGAATCGTGTCGATATACCATTTGGTAAAATCGTTCTGCTGTTGATTTGTCATATAAATACCCTCCTAAAATAATAAAAGCGTAAAGCTGTCCTTATGAAAAGGACGTCTTTACGCTGAATAGACGTGGTACCACCTTAGTTTAGCTTAACATGTTAAGCCCTCTAATCGTTTGGTAACGAAAACGAATCGGTTATGTTTGCATAACATCTCCGTGATAGGTTTCAACAAGAAGCGGTGATATAGCTCTCAGCAAATGCTATATTTTCTGTTTCACAATTCTTATCTACTTGGTCACATCAAAGACTTTTATATTATTTATAATATACCAAAACAGTTTCATTAATACAATGGGAGAGTTATTTTGAGAAAATGCTGATAATCCTACTCTCTTTCCCTTATACTTGAGAAATAATAAAGGGAGGGTTACATATGAGTAGTTCAGAATTATTAAGAAATTCTTTTTATACACCTACCTATACGTTTGCAGGTAATGGTTCACGCAATGTAGATGTATTAAAAAAAGCATTGGAACAAATAGATGGCAACCAAGTGAGTGATATTTACGGTTCTGGGGAAATTATTGAACAATTTCAGGATAAGATGGCAAAGCTTCTAGGTAAAGAGGCAGCTGTCTTCTTTCCAAGCGGTACAATGGCTCAACAAATTGCTTTACGTGTCTGGTGTGACGACAAAGGCATTAAAAAAGTAGCTTACCACCCTCTAAGCCATTTAGAGCTTCACGAACAGAATGGTTTAAAAGAGCTACATCATATTGAAACGGTGTTGTTAGCAGAGAAAAACAGCGTCATTGAGCTTGCCGATATTGAAGCCCTTACAGATGAAGTCTCCTGTATCCTGCTAGAGCTTCCGCAGAGAGAAATTGGTGGCCAGCTCCCTAGCCTGCAAACCCTACAAGATATCTCAGCTTATTGTATGCAAAAAGGAATCAAGCTTCACTTAGATGGAGCTAGATTATTGGAAACGCTGCCTTACTATCAAAAGACTGCTAAGGAGATTTGCGACCTATTTGATAGCGTGTATGTTTCTTTCTATAAGGGTATCGGTGGAATTGCTGGTGCTATTCTAGCTGGTGATAAGGAATTCTTGGAGAAAACAAAAGTATGGAAACAGAGATACGGCGGCAACCTAATCAGCCTTTATCCTTATATTATCGCTGCCGACTATTATTTTAATAAGCGTGCCCATAAAATGGACCAATACTACGAACATGCCAAAGAGCTTGCTGCCTATTTTAATGCTTGTCCAGATATAAAGACGTTACCAGAGATTCCTGTTTCTAATATGTTTCATGTACATATTAATCGATCAAAGGAGGAGGCAGAACAACTGCTTGCTGCTTATCAGGAAACCTCTTCCATTGCAATTACTCCTTATGTAAATGAGGTAGATGACACTACATGTTACTTTGAGCTAAGTATCGGAGATGTTTATGAGGCTCTTCCTAAGGAGGAAATTAAAAAAGCTTTTGAATTACTGAGTGAGCAAATGAAAAAAGTAGAAAGTCAAATGTTCAGGTAGATCCTATTGATTCTTGAATTTGGCGTTCTCTTTTTGTCCGCGGAGGCCAACAGGATGTTGGTCAGGAAAACGTTGTCACACGATGTGACGAACTTAGTTTTCCTTCCTTAAATCCCTTTTTCCGCACGAGGTGATCCTATTCAATAATGAAAGGGTGTCCCGTAAGTAGAATACTTATGGAACACCCCTCCAATTAAAAACAACAGCTTACTGCTGCTGTGGCTGTAGTTGCTCTTCTTTAATTTCGTTGTAGATGCCTTTAGCCATTTCCTCGGCCTCTACCTTTGATTTTGCTTTCACTTCAATAATTTTTCCGTCAAAAATAAAATTATAAACCTTAACCATTGTTATTCTCCTCTCTCTCTAATTTGCAATAAGTATATCCTATGTTTGATTTACTTTTTTAATTCCCTTATACAGCAAAAATCAAACATGCTTTCTAAAAAATAATGATAAAGAAACGTTTATTTTTAGGAGGCACTAAGCATTTGTATAATCCATTCCTTAATGTCGACAAGCCTGTTAGTTGGTGGATTCACAGTTTCTCCTACCACGATTAAAGGGACAACTGAATCTAATTTATGCAGAGATCCATGAGCTCCTCCACCAGCATGATCGTGACTATGTTTTTCTATAAACTCATACCCAGGCTTTGCATCTACAATAATAAACTTACCGTCCTGCGAATGGAGAGCACCATGCAGCCTAGCAAGCGCATCCGGATATGCTGAATAATGTAAAGAACCTTCCTGATCCAATTTAATATCTAGGATAGATAAATCTCCATCCATCTTCCAAGTTTGCTTATATTCATCTATATATGGCCCCTCAGGTGAAAATGTGAAGACATCCTCCCCTTTTGAACGTTGAACATAATTTGTCACTTCATCTTTCCAGGAAATAAAACCTATTCGCTCATCCTCTTGAAGAATTTCTACAACATCATCGATGTGTATGCTTTTATCTTTTAAATAAATGTAAGCCATTCTTTCATTTATCGCGATAGCCAGCTGTCCATCCTTATTATCTTTTTCCCAGAAGGTATAGTCCTTCAATAAGGCATTTAAATCAATTAGGGCTGTTTCCTTTTCTTCCTTCACAGCAGATTGACCGCTATCTCCCAGTATGATCAACGTCACTTCTTCCACCGCTTTTTCCCATGAGTCAAAACTGTTTAGGATTTCTTGTAAAGCTCGATCAGTCTTAACTAATCCAGATGTATCATTAGGTCCATTCTTGTGTATAGGGGCATCTGCGTCGGGGAGATAAGCAAGGGTAAAAGCAGGAAGCTTATTACGTTCAATTAAATAAGTGAGTTCCTTTACTGTAAAATCATTATTAACCCCCATACGCTTCCAGCTAACCTTATTCCAATCATTTTGCGGGTTATATTGGGATAATGCCCCTAGTGACAAAACCTTTGGACCACGAACATTTAGTTCTTTTGGTAATAGGCCAACAAGAGATAAAAGCTTAGGTACATATAGTTCCTGTGGAATTGTTCCCCTGTATAAGAGTCCATTAATAGAGCCTGAAGAAATTCGAATGTTAGCCAGCTCTTCATGTATCGTTTGTACATCCTTGCTAAGGTGCGATTCATTCAAATGAATTACACTATCAGACGCTACTTTTTTTATTCCATTATCCCACATTTCCCTTATTCCACTTCCATAGCTGACTATACGTTCCTCATCCTCTTTAAACCAAATCAAACCTGGAACCTTATGTTCATTTGCATAAGTTCCCGTCAACAGAGTACTATCAATAGTGACAGACATAGTAGGATAAGAACTAATGAACTCTGGATAGAATTGACCAGCATCCATCAAAAAGGAGAATGCAGGAGCCTTTTCGTCTTTTATTATCTCTTGCAGCGGCTCAGTCATTAAAGAATCAATAACAAGAAGTACAATTGGTTTTTGGGGTGGGTTAACAGAGACATCTTTTAATTTTTTCGTAGGAGACATAGAAACAGCCAGCATAAGTCCTCCACTTATTATGACGAGTACTCCCATAACCAAAAGTATTTTTCTTTTCATTTATCCACCTACCTTCTAATCGTTAAAGATAGTATGGTACTTGTAAAAGAATTCATGCCACTATGACAAGCTTCTTAATATATGATTCGAACCAGGTGGAGTGTTTTATTTGTAATGTCTGGAGAGACGTGACAGTAGAAGATGTAAAGCGAGAAGTAAGCTTTCCAAGGGAGGTATGGACTAAAATAGTAGCACTACTCGAAGTGAACAGAAAGACTAGCGCATTAGCAATTCCCAAAAATAAAAAAAGCTTATCAGCACTGTAATAACAGCATTCATAAGCTAGAAGTAAAAGATATTTCATTTAAATACCGGTGGTCGGGGTCGAACCGACACTCTCGAAAGAACGGGATTTTGAGTCCCGCGCGTCTGCCAATTCCGCCACACCGGCAAAGAGAATATTTTAAAACTGGAGGCGGCAACCGGATTTGAACCGGTGATAAGGGTGTTGCAGACCCGTGCCTTACCACTTGGCTATGCCGCCGTTATATTGGAGCGGAAGACGAGGTTCGAACTCGCGACCCCCACCTTGGCAAGGTGGTGTTCTACCACTGAACTACTTCCGCAAAACTGGGGTACCTGGATTCGAACCAGGGCATGACGGAATCAAAATCCGTTGCCTTACCGCTTGGCTATACCCCAATGGGGCGACCGATGGGAATTGAACCCACGAATGCCGGAATCACAATCCGGTGCGTTAACCACTTCGCCACGATCGCCACAAAATAAAAAAAGAGCTAACTAATAGGAATATGGGGCGACTGATGGGAATTGAACCCACGAATGCCGGAATCACAATCCGGTGCGTTAACCACTTCGCCACAATCGCCATTATTCAGAGTTAACTAGTTATTTGGCAGGGGCAGTAGGAATCGAACCCACATCAAAGGTTTTGGAGACCTCTATTCTACCGTTAAACTATGCCCCTAATTAAAAACTGGTGGAGGGGGACGGATTCGAACCGCCGAACCCTAAGGAGCGGATTTACAGTCCGCCGCGTTTAGCCACTTCGCTACCCCTCCACAAGAGATACTGGTGCCGGAAAGAGGACTTGAACCCCCAACCTACTGATTACAAGTCAGTTGCTCTACCAATTGAGCTATTCCGGCGAGATGGTGGCTCAGGACGGAATCGAACCGCCGACACAAGGATTTTCAGTCCTTTGCTCTACCGACTGAGCTACTGAGCCACATATGTATTTTATTAAGAAAATGGCGGTCCCGACCGGGATCGAACCGGCGATCTCCTGCGTGACAGGCAGGCATGTTAACCGCTACACCACGGGACCTTGGTTGCGGGGACAGGATTTGAACCTGTGACCTTCGGGTTATGAGCCCGACGAGCTACCGAACTGCTCCACCCCGCGATAATAGTAAATGTTGAAATTTAAATCAACTACGCTTGAAGAAAGTAAGACACCTGCTTCAGCTACGCCTGCATCGGTGTTAATCGTCATCTTCGTTTGACGATTTGCTCCACCCCGCGACAATAGTATACGTTTTACTTAGTATTAATATTACTCTAAATCAGAGTAATTATGGTGGAGGATGACGGGCTCGAACCGCCGACCCTCTGCTTGTAAGGCAGATGCTCTCCCAGCTGAGCTAATCCTCCGAAATGCTGGTTTAATATAGATGGTGACCCCTACGGGATTCGAACCCGTGTTACCGCCGTGAAAGGGCGGTGTCTTAACCGCTTGACCAAGGGGCCATTTAATATTGAGAAGTTATCTGGCGGAGAGCAAGGGATTTGAACCCTTGAGACAGTGTTACCCGCCTACACGATTTCCAATCGTGCTCCTTCGGCCACTCGGACAGCTCTCCATAAATGGCTCCGAAGGTAGGACTCGAACCTACGACCAACCGGTTAACAGCCGGTTGCTCTACCACTGAGCTACTTCGG